>JBAYZV010000028.1:0-14916 GCA_041672325.1 Candidatus Izemoplasmatales bacterium | reverse complement strand
CCAATAAATTTTACTTTTAACAAAAAGCCAATGGTTGGATATGATGGGGATACCATAGCAGCTGCTTTAGTTGATAATGGAATAATGCGCTTTTCTAAAAGCATTATTCATGAGCGTCCGCGTGGTTTTTATTGTGCTATCGGTAACTGTGGTTCTTGTAATATGAAGGTTAATGGGGTTGAAAACGTTAAAACATGTTTAACTCTTTTAGAAGAGGGTATGGTTGTGGAAAGTGATGCATCTGAGGTGGTTATTGATGATTGAAAAAGATTTAGTAGTTATCGGTGGTGGACCTGCTGGATTAAGTGCTTGTAAAGTTGCTTGTGAAGCTGGAATGAATGTTGCATTATTTGAAAGAAATTTTCAACTGGGTGGTCAATTAATCAAACAAACTCATAAGTTCTTTGGCTCTGAATCACAATATGCTAAGATTAGAGGAATTGAGATTGCTAAGATTTTAATTAGTGAGTTGGATGAAACTAACACTGAAGTTTTTTTAAACGCTACAGTTGTCGGGATGTATAAAGATAATGTTATTACTGTTTATCAAAATAATAAATATTTTAAAATTAAAGCTAAAGCAATTATTATAGCTACAGGTGCTAGTGAAAAGTTTTTGGCTTTTGAAAATAATGATTTACCGGGAATATATGGGGCTGGTGCTGTTCAAACATTGATGAACATTCATGGAGTTTTGCCTGGAAAACAAGTGGTTATGGTTGGTAGTGGAAATATAGGTTTGATTGTTAGCTATCAATTGATTCAAGCTGGGGTTAAAGTTAAGGCTTTAATTGAAGCTGCTGGTAAAATTGGCGGATATTCTGTTCACGCATCTAAACTAAGAAGATTAGGGGTTCCAATTTTAACTAATACTACAGTAAAAAGAGCTGTTGGTGAAGGTTTGCTTGAAAAGATTATTACTGTGAAGTTAGACGATAAATGGGAAGAAATACCTGGCAGTGAAGAAGAGATTTACTGCGATGGTTTATGTATTAGTGTCGGATTAAGTCCATTGCATCAATTATTGTCAATGGCTGAAGCTAATATGATTTTTGTTAATGAATTAGGTGGTTTAGTTCCACTTAAGTCATGTGATTATGAAACATCATTAAAGCACGTTTATGCTTGTGGTGATGTTACTGGTATTGAAGAAGCATCAAGCGCTATGGTTGAAGGCAAAATTGCTGGACTTATGGCCAGTAAAAATGCTGGTTTCATACATCCAAATTATAATTTGTTGGAAAACGAATTGAATAATCAACTTTGTGTCTTAAGACAAGGGCCTTGCGGTGAAAAAATAAGATGTGGTCTTAAAAAAGTAGGTGAAGCTTTATGATTGGAAAAACTGGTGTTCCTACTCTAGAAATGGTTAAAAATAAGTTTCCTAAAAAAGAAATTTTAGTAAGACCTAAAGCAATTATTGAGTGTTATCAAGAAATTCCATGTAACCCTTGTGAAACTAGTTGTCCATTTAATGCAATTCATATTGGCAGTGATATAAATAAGATTCCAACGGTTGATTTTGATAAGTGTACTGGTTGTGGAATTTGCGCAAAAGCATGTCCTGGATTAGCGATTATGATTGCGATGATAAAAAATGGAAAAGCATATTTTAAGATTCCATATGAGCTATTACCACTACCTATTGTTGGTGAACGATGGTACGGTGTTAATCGCTCAGGAGAAGTATTAGATAAGTTATGCTTAATTGAAAATGTACACGTAAATAAGGATAAGACAGTTATTGTTACTGTATCAATTGAACAACCATATCTTTATGAGTTTATTACAATAAGGAGCAAAGCATGAATAAGAAAGATATAATTATTTGTCGCTGTGAAGATATATCATTAGAAGAAGTTCATCAGTGTTTAGAAGCTGGATACACTACGGTTGAAGATATAAAAAGAATTTTGAGAGTAGGAATGGGGCCTTGTCAAGGTCAAACTTGTTCACATTTAATCCAGGCTGAAATAGCTAAGTTTTTGAAACTTAAGAAAGAAGATGTGAGTTTTCAAAAAACAAGACCTTTGGTAACTGGGGTTGTTATAGAGGACATAGCTAAACAAGCAATTGATGGTGATGATAATGATTAAGGCAAGTATTGTAATTGTTGGAGCGGGAATAAGTGGATTAAGTATAGCTTATAATTTAGCGCTTTCTGGAATGAAAGATATTCATGTTATTGATAAAAGTCATTTTACTAACGGCTCAACTGGTAGATGTGGAGCTGGAGTTCGCCAGCAATGGGGAACTAAGCTTAATTGTATTCTTGCAAAGAAGTCTATTGATTTTTTTGGAAGAGCTAATAAAGAACTTAATTATGATAAGGATATTGAGTTTAAACAAGCAGGATATTTATTGCTAGCTACAAATACTGACGAAGACATTCAATTTCAAAAAAACGTTGAACTTCAGAACTCATTAGGTATACCAAGTAAAAAACTAACTGTAGAAGAAGCATTAAAAATAGTTCCTCACTTAAATCCAAATAGTTTTATAAGCGCAACATTTTGCCAAACAGATGGACATGTTAACCCGTTTTTAATGAGTGAAGCATATTATTTAGCGGCTCGTAAATTAGGAGTTAACTTTCATTTTTATGAAGAAGTTAAAGAAATAATAGTGGAATCTAGTTTGATTAAAAAAGTCGTTAGCGACAAAAATGAATATATAACTGATAAAGTAGTTAACGCAGCTGGTGGTTTTGCTAAAGAAGTTGGAGATATGGTCGGTATAAAAATTCCTGTTTTTTCGGAAAAGCATGAGATTTTAGTTACTGAGAGGACAATGCCGATTCAAGGACCGATGGTAATGAGCTTTTCTAAGAATATTTATTGCCAACAAGTACCTCATGGATCATTTTTAATGGGGAGGTCTAATCCAAATGCTTTAGAATCTCATGACATTAGTTCTTCTTGGGAATTTTTAGATGAAATGGCAAAA
This sequence comes from Candidatus Izemoplasmatales bacterium, assembly GCA_041672325.1. Lineage (GTDB taxonomy): Bacteria > Bacillota_I > Bacilli_A > Izemoplasmatales > Hujiaoplasmataceae > UBA2289. Next base: position 11,970 of record JBAYZV010000028.1, on the reverse strand, counting down.
ACAGTAACTGAGATTTTGCCAAAAGTTGCCAAGTTGAGAGTTATAAGAACTTGGGGAGGTTCATATAATTTAAGTCCTGATCGACAACCTATTATATCTGATACAGATGAATTAAAAGGTTTTTATATGGCTTGTGGTTTTAGTGGACACGGATTTATGTTTGCACCGATAACAGGAGAATTGTTGACTGAGATTATTTTGGATAAACAATTAGACGATTATGCTGCTGATTTACATTTGAATCGTTTTAAGAATAATACAAAGACAAGTTTTGAACATTCAGTAGTTTGATTATAGATTTAATAAAAAAAAGAAAGGAATGATTTTATGGCAATTTATGATTACAGAACAGAACCACTAACAGATTTTTCTGATGATAAAAATCGGAATGCATATCTTAAAGGATTAGAGATAGTAAGAGGCTATCTTGGAAAAAAATATCCTTTAATCATTAATGGCGAAAGAATTTTCACAGAAAGGGTCGTCAAATCACTTAATCCATCTAATCACAAAGAAGTGATTGGTGAAATTAGTCAAGCAGGTCTTAAAGAAGCGGAACAAGCTATGAGTGCAGCTTTAGCGGCTTTTGAAATCTGGAAGAAAACTGATGCTAAAGTAAGAGCTGATGTTTTATTCAAAGCAGCTAACATTATGAAAAGAAGACGTCATGAACTTAGCGCTTTAATGACTTTAGAAGCAGGGAAGCCATGGGCTGAAGCCGATGCTGATACTGCTGAAGCAATTGATTTTTTAGAGTATTATGGAAGACAGATGTTAAAGTTAGAACGAATTGATGATGTTGTTCTAAGTAGAAGAAATGTTGAAAGAAACGAATATCGTTATATTCCTTTAGGTGTTGGTGCAGTTATAACTCCTTGGAATTTTCCGCTTGCTATTTTAACTGGAATGACTACTGCAGCTATAGTAAGTGGTAACACAGTTTTATTAAAACCAGCTTCAACTACACAAGTTATTGCTTTTAAACTTTTAGAAATATTAGAGGAAGCGGGCATGCCTAATGGTGTGGTTAATTTCATGCCTGGTCGTGGTAGTGAAATAGGAGACTATATAGTTAAGCATCCTAAAACAAGGTTTATATCTTTTACAGGATCAAAAGCTGTTGGACAAGAAATATACGAAACAGCCGCTAAAGTTCAAAAAGGTCAAATATGGTTAAAAAGGGTTATTGCTGAAATGGGAGGCAAAGATGCTATTTTAGTAGATGAATGTGTAGATGCTGACATGGCTGCGGATGCAATAGTTAAAAGTGCATTTGGTTTCTCTGGACAGAAGTGTTCTGCTTGTTCAAGAGCCATAATTCACGAAAACATGTATGATGAAGTTGTTGAATTAATAAAACAAAAAACAGAAAAAATAGTTGTTGGAAATCCAGAATTTTATGAAAATAACATGGGTCCAGTTAATGATATTCAAGCATTTAGAAAAATTAATGATTATATTGAAATTGGTAAGAAAGAAGGAAGACTTCTTACTGGTGGAGTTTCAAGTGATGAAATTGGCTATTTTATTAACCCAACTGTGATTGTTGATTTAGATCCAAAAGCTAGGGTTATGCAAGAAGAAATTTTTGGACCAGTTTTAGCAGTGACAAAAGTTAAATCATTTGAAGAAGGTTTAAAAGTTGTTAATGATACAGAATATGGACTTACTGGATCTTTGATTTCTAATAATAGAAAACATTTGGAAATGGCTAGAGAAGATTTCCATGTTGGAAATTTATATTTAAATAGAAAATGTACTGGAGCCATTGTTGGTTATCAACCATTTGGCGGTTTTAATATGAGTGGTACTGATTCTAAAGCTGGAGGTCCAGATTATTTGATTTTGCACATGCAAGGGAAAACTATTTCTGAGACATATTAAGGATAATTATTACTAATACTATAGATAGGTTTAAGTAAAAAAAGATATCAGTTGATGATATCTTTTTTTAAGCGTATAGTTTGTTACGGATTCGAAATAGTGTTATAATGAATTTGACATAGGAGGTAATAATATGTTAACAACTTTTAAAGCAACAGCAAGAAAATTAAGTGATGGCATGCAAGTAGATACTGAGTCCCATGGGTTTAAGATTTTATTTGATGAACCTGACAAGATGGGTGGAACGAATAAAGGTATTAACCCAATGAGCGCTTTACTAAGCGTTTTGGGAGCTTGTCAAGCAATTGTAGCTAGTATGTTTGCTAAACAGTTCAATATTGAATTCACTGATTTCTATCTTGAAATTGAAGGGGATATGGATTTAGCTGGAATTATGCAAAAAAAAGATGTGAGATCAGGATTTCAAGAAATCAGGTTCAAAACACATTTTAAATCAAGTAATAATGAAGAAGAATTAAATGAATTTTCTAGATTCATTGAAAAATATTGTCCAATTAGCGATTCATTAGCCAATGGAGTAAAACTTGTAAATCAAGGCATAGTAATAGATTAAAAAAAGGGAGAAAATGATTATGGAATTTTTTGAGAGTTTAAAAATAAGAAGATCAAATTATAATATTGATAAAAATATATTGGTTAGTAAAGAAGAAGTATTAGATGTAATAGGTAATGCAGTAAAGTATACACCTTCTGCATTTAATTCTGAGAGTCAAAGAGTAATGGTTTTACTAAACGATAATCATGACAAATTGTGGGAAATTGTAAAACAAGAAATTAAAAAAATAGTTAGTGAAGTTGATTTTAAGAAAAGTGAAGACAAAATCAACACATTTAAATCTGGATATGGTACCGTTCTATTTTTTGACGATGATTTAACAACTAAAAGTTTAATAGAAAAATTTCCTTTATATAAAGAAAATTTTAAAAGATGGGCAACTGAACAAAACGGTATGTTACAATCTAATGTTTGGGTTGGATTAGGAACTATTGGGTTGGGTGGTAGTTTACAACATTATAATGAATTGATTGAAGAAACAATAAAAAAAGAGTTCAAAATTGACGAGTCTTGGAGCTTAAAAGCACAAATGCCATTTGGAAATATTGTTGAAGTAGCACAAGAAAAAGAAAAAAAGGATTTAGACCTGAGAATGATAGTTTTAGAATAAAAGCGTTTTCATAAAGAATTTATAAATAACACTTGAGTTATTAATTTTACTTGTTTATAATAATATTAAGTTAATATTTGGTCGTATAATTTCGAAAATATGGTTCGAACGTTTCTACCTTATCACCGTAAAAGATAAGACTACGGCTATTCATTCAACTAATAGGACTTTTTTAGTTTTATTAAGTTTGTGTGCCTAGCCTTAGATTTGATCTAAGGCTTTATTTATGGCCAAATGTTAATAAAAAAACTAAGGGAGGTTTCAAGTGAAAAAAATTGCATCAAGTTTAAACAAGTATTTCAAGATTAGTGAACGTGGATCAACTATTTCTAAAGAAATCATTGGTGGATTAACAATTTTCCTAGCAATGATTTATGTATTACCAGTCAATGGTGGGATTTTAGCAGGTGCTGGTATGGATTTTGCAGCTGTATTTGCAGCAACAGCAATTGCAGCAGCTATAGCGAGTCTTGTTATGGGGCTTTACGCTAACTATCCAGTTGGTTTAGCTTCAGGTATGGGTGTTAATGCTTTCTTTACAGGTGTAGTTGTAAATCAACTAGGATTTTCTTGGGAAGAGGCTTTAGCTGCTGTATTAATTTCGGGGGTTTTATTCTTAATCATTTCTATTACTGGATTAAGAAAAATCGTAATTAATTCAATTCCTAAAAATTTGAAATTAGCTGTTGGTGCTGGTATTGGTTTCTTTATAGCTTTTATTGGATTAAAGAATGCAGGGATAATTGCTAGCCATCCTAACAATTTTGTTCAATTAGGAGATTTAGGACATCCAACAGTTTTATTAAGTGTTTTTGGGTTATTAGTTGTATTTATTCTTTTTGCGATTAAAAAGAAAATTAGCCGTTTTGCAATAATCATTTCAATTGTTTTAACTGGTGTTGTAGGAGTTTTATTAGGTTTGATATTTCCTAGTTTAGCTAACTTAATGCCAAGTATCGGTGGTAGTAACTTAGGCAGTATTGCAAATGTTGGTCAAACGTTTGGTAAAGCTTTTGGAGCTATGGGGTCATTGTTATCACAGCCGATGGCTTATATTGTGATTTTTACTTTCTTGTTTGTTGATTTCTTTGATACAGCTGGTACATTAGTAGCTGTTGGGCACGATGCAGGACTTCTTGATGAAAATGGTGAGTTAATTGATGGCGATAAAGCTTTATTAGCAGATGCAATTGGCACAGTTGCAGGAGCTATTATTGGGACTTCAACAGTAACTTCTTATGTTGAATCAACTACTGGAATTGAATCTGGTGCTAGAACTGGTTTAGCAGCTACTGTAGTTGGATTATTGTTTATTGTTAGTTTATTGTTTTATCCTCTATTCTCTTTTGTTAATTCAATTCAAATTGCGCCTGGGGTTTTTCTTTCTCCAGTAACCGCGATGGCATTAGTTTTCGTTGGTGCTTTAATGGTTTCATCTTTAAAAGATATTGATTGGGATGATAACATTGCAGTAGCATCCACATTTATTACGATAATCATTATGGTTTTATCAGCTAGTATAGCTGAAGGGATTGCTTTTGGTTTCATAATCTATACAGTTATGATGGCTGTTACTAAAAGACGAAAAGAGTTATCGCCGGTAATGTATATCTTGGCGGCTTTGTTTGTTCTCAATTTTGTTATTAAGTATTTATTTTTAATTTAATTTTAAAAGATGGATAATTTATTCCATCTTTTTTTTAAAAAGAAAGGGTGTAAAAATGGAAAACAAAATGATTCTTGGTATTAAAGAAAAACCTAGTAAAGGTAAATGGGTTTTACTAAGTTTTCAACATGTATTTGCAATGTTTGGTGCTACGATATTAGTTCCAATAGCTACAGGACTTCCAATTAGTGTTGCGCTTTTTAGTTCAGGTGTTGGTACACTAATTTATATCTTGTGTACAAAGGCAAAGGTTCCTGTATATTTGGGGAGTTCATTTGCTTACATTGGGGTTATAGCAGCTGTCAGTGGTTATGCAGATACTGGTGTTGGTAATTATGCAAGCGCAATGACTGGTCTTTTAGCAGTAGGTATTATTTATGTTATCATCGCACTTATAATAAAAGTTATTGGTACCGGTTGGTTACATAAGATATTGCCGCCAGTTGTAATTGGGCCAATGATTATGATCATTGGTTTAGGCTTGAGTTCTGTTGCAGTTAGTAGCAGTGGACTTTCTGGTGGAACATGGCAAGAAATGGTTGTGGCATTATTTGCATTTGTTATTGTAATTGGAGTTGCAATTTTGGCTAAAGGCTTTTTAAAAATTATTCCTTTTCTTTGTGGAATTATTGGAGGATATATTTTGGCGGTTATATTAGGAATTGTTGACTTTTCTGGTGTTACTACTGTACTTGAAACTCCATCATCTTGGTTTAAAATTCCTGAGTTCATGTTCTTAGGTTGGAAAGATGGTAGTGCAAATGTACTCGGTACAGAAATAACTTTCTTAAAAATGAATATCACAGCTTTGATAACAATTGCGCCACTTGCATTTGTCACAGCAGCAGAACATATTGGTGATCATGCAGTATTATCAAAAATTTGTGGAAAAGACTTTTTAACTGATCCAGGTCTTGATAAGACCTTGATGGGCGATGGTTTAGCTACAGCTTTTGCAGCGATGATTGGTGGACCTGCAAATACAACTTATGGGGAAAATACTTCAGTTGTTGGTATGACAAAAGTAGCTTCAGTATATGTTACCGGAGGAGCGGCAGTTATTGCTATACTTTTAAGCTTCATAAATTTATTTACAACTTTAGTAGCTTCAATACCATCTCCTGTTATGGGGGGAATGAGTATTATTCTTTATGGATTTATAGCAGCTAACGGTTTAAAGGTTTTAATCGATAATCAAGTAAACTTGAGCTCGATGAGAAATATTATTATTGTAGCGGCTATGTTGGTAATAGGTTTAGGCAATGCAGTAATCAATTTTTCTTCTTTCTCAATATATGGAATGTCTCTTGCGGCTCTTGTAGGTATTCTCTTAAACTTCATCTTACCAAAAGAAAAATTAGCAAATTAAATTAGCTCTATTTAAAATAAGTGTTGCTTTATGTATAATACATTTGAAGCAACACTTATTGTAATTAAAGGAGAAAAGTTTTATGTGCGGTAGATATTCAATAGCTGTTTCGAAAGGAGATTTGGAAGCTTACTTAAAAACAAATTACCAAATTGAAGTGCTTCCAGATCAGATTTTATTACCTAAATATAATATAGCTCCATCTGAAGATATAATCTCGGTAATAAATGATGGCCAGAAGTATCGTATTGGTTTGCTTAAATGGGGATATATCCCTGAATTTAGTAAAGATGATAGTAAACCAATTATAAATACAAGATCTGAGACAATAGATACTAAAACTGCTTTTAAAAAGAATTTCATTGAAAAAAGATGCATAATTCTAGCTGATGGTTTCTTTGAGTGGGAAAGATCAACATCAACAAAAAGACCATATCGATTTTCACTAAAGAATAAAAAAATATTTGGGTTTGCAGGTCTATGGAGTGTTTTTACTGATAAATTAGGAAAAAAGACTTATACCACTACAATCATTACAACAAAAGCTAATTCTTTAATTAATGAAATTCATGATCGAATGCCAGTTATCTTATCAGAAGAACAAGCTAAAAAATGGTTGAATCCAAGAATTAAAGACTCTATTGCGTTAAAAGAAATACTTAAACCTTATTGTGCGCAAGAGATGGAATTATATGAAGTTAGCAATAATGTTAATAAAGTTTCTTACAAAGAAAAAGATGTGATTATTCCAATAAAAAAATCGACTTAATAGTCGATTTCTGATATTAGTTTAATAAATCTATTTGATAACACAGTTTTCCATCATTGTCCAAAGATTCATTTCGGGAAAAGCCCATTTTTTGCAAATAATTAATATGAACATTATTTGATGTATATGTTATTAATTTACTAAATCCCTTTTCTAGAAAAACACTTTTTTGCTGGGTGTATAAGTATTTGCCTAATGAAAAATCACGATAGGGTGGAGATACATAATCTAATTGGATAATCATGGTATGTTCATCAAATCTTTTACCACTAAAAACACCAGCAGGTACTATATCCCTAAGAATATAAAAACTCAAATCAGCATTATCTACATCTATTTCATTAACGTCAAAGTAATGAGTTAGATCTTCTTTATTTAAAGATAAGTAATATTCTAAATATTTAGAGTTTTTATCAATTTCTAAAATTTTAAAATATGTTTTTGTATTTGTCATCTTAATAATGTAATAAATATTTATTGCTACAGTTCCAATGTTTAATATCGCAATTGGATAAGCTTTTATTAAAAACCCATATATAACAAATGTTAATGAGCCAAAAAGATTAATCCACCTCAATTTTTTTACTGAACTCATCAATAATGAAATTAACACAATAACAGAAGCTAAGTAACCAATATATTCTAACATAATATCCCCCTTTTTAAACCTTTGATATTATATCATATTTAGAGAAAAAGTCTAGTGTTTTGTTTTCTAGAAAAGCTGATTATTACGGATGTGATTTTTTTAAAAAACATCATAGTTTAAATCAAATGGAAAATGTTGATATATAGGGTTTTTGTATATTAAAAATATATGATATTTTTGTTTAAATCATTGCAAAAAAGATGTATAAGGGGTATTATAAGTAGGGATTGTTTATTTTGGTAAGCATCAAAAATCAATTAATGAATAATAATTTTTTCGTTTTAGGAGGACAACATGCCAGAAATCGTAGATAATATTAAAGTTGGTCAGTTTATAAAGGAACAACTAAAAGAACAAAAAATAAGTCAAGATGCTTTAGCTCAGAAACTAAATATTACTAGAAATGCTGTGTCATCTAACTTGAATGGAAAGTCTTCATTTAGTCGTAAGAATATAGAGATAATAAGTGAACTTCTAAATATGAAACCGGAAGATATTTTGAGTTGTAGGAAAAGTGATAATGATGAATTTGCCTCTGAATTTCAAAAATTGGCTCGTCGTGGTTTAGCTGAGTTCAAACGCAATTATGCAAAAGACGTTATAATATCTGAACCAGATATTTTCGGAAAAGTATTAGTTGATTACTTAATTGATGAAGATATTGAGGACATATTTATATATCTACATGATTCTGAAGTTGAGTTCGTTAAAAATCACTTTCATAGAGCTAAGGATATATATTTAAAAATTATCACTTATGTTCTTAAAAAGAATTTGCCAGGTGCGATTCGTTATATTAAAGATTATAGTGATTTGAATAATAGTTTTGACATTAGTCTTTATAATAATTCTTCAGAGATTTGGAATATGATTAATAAAGAGACAAATCGTTATTTAATCGAAGAAATGATGGAGTTAAGAATAACTCAAGAATATAAAGTTTTTGGTTTTAAATCAAAAAAAAATGTAAAGGTTATTACAAAAAAATTATGGCTAGAAATAATTGCTAAATATAAGGTAATACAAGTGCTTAATGTTTATCTTGATTTTTATGCTAATCCAGAAGATTTTTATAGTTTTACTAAAGTAATGATTAAAGAACAATACACCAAAGCAATTGAAAGCTTTATTAAGAAATTTTTTGTCAGCGAAATCCCTGATAATAAAAGAACAACTTATAATTTTCAAAAAGCAATTAACCTTATTGTCGAGAATGATAATTTTACTTTATTTAAAAAATTTGTTAGTTTAAAGATTTATGAGAATCTTACTGAAATAATCGTGAAAAATATTCAAAATAATCAGATCAATTATTTTGAATACGCACTTAACATTCAAAAAAAGAATTATGATATTGATTATCCCAAAGTTGGATTAATAGCGGTTAAGAACTCTAGTTTAGACATTTTAGATTCAGTTATAAGTAATCTAGAACAAAAAGATTTGAATTTTCTCTTAAGTGAAGTAATGAATCAAGATTTAGCTGTTATGAAGTATTTAGTTGATCATAACGCAAAGTTTGATTTTGATTATTACAATTCTTATACAATGAAAAACATTAATCTCTTGATTGAGTTTTTAAATAAAAAGGAAGGTGAATAACCATGGTAACATTTATTGAAGAAAATCTACCTTTACTTGTTCTAAGTGGATTTATTATACTCGTAGTCATCCTAGTAATTATTTTGAGGTATAATGTCTATATGTCTAAATTTTTTTCTAATAAGAAATTTAGAATTCATAGTGCTTATACTTTAGAACCTACAGAAGACAAGAAATCTTTTACTTTGACGATATTTAACAATAATGTTAATGATTCTCGTGTGATTGCTTTCGGATTCATTTATAAGAATCATTCTATTAATTATCATAAGTCATATCTTAAAGCAAATAATTTAACTGATGACCAAAAAGTAGTTATACTATCTAGAGATTGTTTGGAAATCACTATTGATGCGATTGAGTTAAAGACAATTATTTCCGATATTAATAGAAGTAAAAGAAGGATAAGATCTTTAAAAGCATATGTTTCAGACTCAACAGGTTTAACTTTAAAAACTAGTGCTCATGCAGTAACAAAACAGCTACGTTTGATATTTGAGTATGAGTATTTAGCTGAAAAACAAAAGAAAGCTGAAATTAGAGCTCAAATTGCTAGTGAAGTTAAGGCGAAAAAAGATAAAAGAAGATTTGAAAGACGTACGCTTAGAAATGAACGTAATGAAAAACTAAAATTAAAATTGAAGAGTATTTTTACTTTTAAAAAGAAAAAAGCCTAAAAATAGGCTTTTTTTAATGGGTTTTGATTGTGTCTAAATCATTATTAATTATTTCAAGTGAAAACTTAACCGAATTACCGATAGCTTGATCTAAAGAATCATCTTTTACTTTTAAAACTTCTTTAAGATATGTGTTGTTAATATATGCTTTTCTAGTCATGATTTCAGCCAAGCCATTTAAGTTGATTCCCAATTCTATACCTTGTTTCTTATATCTTCTTTTATACCTAAGAAGAACAAGTTTGTATAACCACTTTGGAATTGAAATTATCGGACGTTTTCTGATACCCATATGTTTATGCATTATTTTAAGCATTTTTCGCCAGGTTAAATTATAATAGCCAACTGGGATTGTTTTAGCGCCTTTCGCAGTTTCAACACTAGAAGCAATTACTTGTCCAACTTGGTTAACCGTAATCATAGCTGTACCACCTTTTGGATAGAAAGTGGCTATCTTCATTTTTTTGATTTGTTCAATTAATAATACCCAAACAGGTTTTCTTCCTTCTTGGTCATCAAAGACATAGGGGATTTCTAACACTGTGACAGCAAAGTCTTTATCATAAAAGCTGAAAGCTTCATTACTCTGGTCTACTCTTGATTTGATGTATGGATGAGTTTCATAAAGATAAAGATTTTCCCAGACTCTATCTAAATATGTGAAATAAGAACCGCAGATGATAGCCTTCTTAAGTTTCATCTCCTTCGCTAATTTCAAGAGACGATTTAAGGGTGTAATATTTTTTGACTTATAAAATTCATAAGCTGGACCGGTTTGTTCTATAATTCCATCTACTCCAGCCGCAAACACTAATGCTTCTTGATTGCGTAAGTGTTTTCTTAGTTCGTTATCACTCATTGTTTCATAGTTTTCATAAACTACTTCAAGTTTTTCGGGAAGGATTAAACCTTTAGGTAAATCAGGGAGTGATATTGTTTTAACGTTATGACCTCTTCTAATTAATTCTTTAGCACCTGCTAAACCTAGAAGGCCTGTGCCGCCAATGATTAAAACATTCATCACCTTTTCCCTCGTTTCTTTAATCCTTTAATATTATATATGAATACATTAACTAAATAATATATAATTGTCAAATGAAATATCATTTTTAATTTCTAATTTGCAAGTGATAATGCTTTCATTTGTTTCTTCATAATAAACTAATTATAAACAAGAAAGTTTTTAAAGAAAGAAGAAAAAATAATATATAAGTATTTTAAGTAATTTTTGATATCAAATTGTTTTTGTTTAGCACTTAGTATATAATATAGTAAATTTATTTATGGATGATAAATAATTTTAAAATATTTGATTGGGGAGAGAAAAAATGAAAAGATTGTTTTTAATGTTTTTAATGGTTTTTACTGTATTTGTTGTAGTTTCATGTGACAAGAAAACTACAGAAGAACCAACAACTTTTGTTTCGACTGTCGCTGACTTAGACCCTGTCTTTGTTGGTGTAGCAGATAGGACAATTGATAAAGGAACAGAAGATTTTAGTATTCTTGAAGGAATTTCCATCACTGATGATAAAGATACTAATTTAATTGAGAACGTTGTTGTTGAAGGAGAAGTTAACGCCGCTGTAGCTGGTGAGTATCCAATAACTTTGACTGTTACTGATTCTGCTGGCAATGAAGTCGAAACTGAATTTACAGTTACTGTTGTTTTAGGTGAAAATGAGCTTAAAGCTTTAGCTGATATTGAAGGATTTGTATTAACAACTGACGCAGATGGAAATTATGTGTTACCTACATCTGGACCAGTAAATAAGTCAATGATTATTTGGCGTTCTAATCGTCCTGATATTGTTACTAAAAAAGGCTACGTAGTTAGACCAGGGATTGGTGAAGAACCAATTACCGTAGTTTTAACAGCTAATGTAGTACAAGGTGGAAAATATTTTTCATATGATTTTACAGCTGTTGTTCAACCTAATGAAGAATTAACAGGTATTACATCAAGTGTTAGTTTACCATTTGAAGGAACTTCTGCTGAATATGTAGTTCCTAATCAAGATGCTGTAAGTATATTCTTTGCTGATAATGGTGCAGTTCCGTATGTTGATGTTGAAACATTTATAAATCTAATTAATGGAGCGATTGACTCAAGTTTAATTACAATCACTACTCCTGAAGCAGACAAATTGAGAATTGATTATAGTGT
>JBAYZV010000027.1:0-15203 GCA_041672325.1 Candidatus Izemoplasmatales bacterium | reverse complement strand
AAACCAGCATTTGTAACAGATCCATATGGATTAAAAACAGATGGATTGGTTTTTGCGAATGGCATTATCACTAAATTTGATAGTGCTATTTGGACGTTAGAAGCACAAGCGGGAGATATAGTTTATTATCCTGAGTTAAAAACATTTTCTTCTAGTTCAGTTTCAAGAATTTCTTCAGCTTCAACAGCTTCAACAATTCTAGATATTGATTATGGTACTGGTACAACTGAGCATCCATATTTAATAAGAAATACACTTGATATGACAGAATTATCAAGAATGGTAAATAAAGGTAATGTTTATACAGGTTATTATTTTAAAGTTGATGATAATATCAGTGAAATAACATTGAGTGGATTCACTCCAATCGGAACATCCGCTCATTCGTTTGAAGGTATTTTTGATGGAAATGGTATTAATTTTAATATAACAATTTCTAATTCTACTGATAATAATGGTTTGTTTGGATATGTTAGTAACGTAACTTCAATAATTAGAAACTTATCGGTATCTGGTAGTATTCATGGTCGAGATCATATCGGTGGAGTTGTTGGATATTTATATAACGGTACGGTTACAAACGTTTATAACACAGCAAAAATTAGCGGTAGACAAATGGCTGGTGGTATTGTTGGACGGATGAATACTTCTGCAACAATAACCAACACTTATAACCGTGGTGAAATAATAGTTACAGGTGTTAGCGGATATGCTAGAGTTGGTGGTATCGTTGGATATATTGACACAGCAAATACTACTGTAAGTTATTCATATAGTTCTGGTCAAGTAAGTGGTGTTGGATCAGCTATTGGTGGAGTAATAGGTTATTATATTGTTTCAGGACATAGAGAACATCTTTACTATGATATTTCAGTTATAGTAAATTATGATAAGCCAGCTAGTACAAAACCTTCTACTCAACCAGTTACTGCAGATAATATTTTTGGTATTACTACAGGCCAGTTTATAGGTGACTATTTAAAAACAAGACTAATAAATGGTTGGGTATATACACCTAAAACAGATGATTACGGGTATTACCCAGAGTTAGATTTATTTGCGAATAATACAATAGCTACAATTAATGCAAGATCTGAAGCTTCAGTTAAAATAGTTATTACTGGTGGATTGGGAACTATAGATATGCCTTTCCTAATCACAAACAATGAAGATTTAGAAACATTAAAAACAAGAATTAATGCAGGAAATACTTTTGAAGGTTTTTACTTTAAGGTTGAAGATGGAGTAGAAAGTTTCATTTTAGGTAATTTCGTGGCTATTGGATCACCAAGTTATCCGTTCAAAGGAAACTTTGATGGAAATAACGCAGTGTTTGATTTAACTATAAGTCGTTCAACAACTGATTACCAAGGTTTATTTGGTTATGTAGATGGGGGAACAATTAAGAATTTATCAGTTACTGGGTCAATTATTGGTGATAATTATACAGGAATTGTCGCATATCTAAAATCCGGTACTATAGAAAATGTGTATAACTTAGCTAATATGAGTGGTTTAAATTATATAGGTGGAATTGTTGGCTGGGCTAATGCAGGTACAATTAGACAAGTATACAATGTAGGAGATATTACAGGAAGAAACTCTCAAGCTGGTGGTATTGTAGGTAGAACACAAGGAGCTACAGCTGCTAAAGTTTATATTTCAAATACATATAATAGAGGAGAAGTAATAGCTTTATCATATGCTGGTGGTATAGTAGGATATTTAAATGGAACAGGATCTTATAGATATAGTGAAGTAAGTTATTCATATAGTTCGGGTCTTGTTTCAGCTAATAGTTCAGTTGGTGGAGTGTTTGGTTATTATGTTGTAAGTGCAAACACTTTAACTCATGTTTATTATGATGTTTCTGTATTAGTTCCGTATGTACAACCAAAGACATTAAAACCAGCTACAACCGTTGGTGGTATGGGACTTTTAAAAACTGATATGATAGATGATCAACTTTCTAAATATGGTTTTTCATCGAGTTTTTGGGAGTTTAGACTTATAGAAGGAAATTATGCATATTATCCTCAATTAAAAGTATTCTCTACATCTGAAGTAGATCGTATTAAGAATCAATCTTTAATTTCAGTAAGAACAAATCCTTTCTTGGGTGATGGTACTGAAGCTAGTCCGTTCTTAATTAAAACTGTTCAAGATATGATTAACTTATCTAAGTCAATCAATCAAGATTTTGATGCAGAAGGAGTTTATTACTTAGTTGAAGAAAGTGTTTATTACTTTGATTTATCAGAATCGACTTATGTTCCTATTGGTACTGAGACTATTCCTTTTAAAGGTTATTTTGATGGTAATTTTGCTACTTTCAAGATTGGTTTTACTTCAGGAAATTATTTAGGGTTATTTGGTAATGTAGGAACTGTTTCTACAATTAAGAATTTGGCGGTTGAAGGCAGTATTAAAGGAACTGATTATGTCGGGTCCGTTGCTGGATTTAATAGGGGAACAATTGATCATGTATATAGTACCGTATTAATTAATGCTAATAATTATGTTGGTGGTTTAACAGGATATAATACTGGATCGATTAGTTTTGCGTATAAGACAGGTGATATTTCAGGAAATTCTTACGTTGGTGGTCTTGTTGGTCTTAATCAAGGTAGTATTTTAGAAGCGTATTTTAGTGGTAGATTAACAGGTAAAGTTAGTTTAGGTGGATTAGTAGGGTATGAAGAAGGAACTACTAATAAAGCATATTACGAATCAACAATTATTGAATATCACGAACATCCTGAAAACGAGAAACCAAGCGGTGCTTTTGGGAATATAGCTGATTTACCTCAAGCTAGAGGCGTTGATAAAGTATATTTAAAAGGTTTAGATATCATTGGCATTGGAGAAAACCAATTACAGTTATCAAATTTAGAATGGAAAGAACAAGATACGTCTGGCTTGTATGATTATTATCCTCAATTAACAGGATTTAAAGAAAATATAAAAGTTGAAGTTCAAGATGCTTCAGCTGTTTCAACTAGAACAATTAGATTCGCTACTGGTAGCGGGACAAGAACAAATCCTTATATTATAACTACTGTTGAAGATATGTTAGCAATATCAGAAATATCAAGGGAAGAAGATCTTTATAATATATTTTTTAAGGTTGAGGATGGAATAACTATTTTTGACTTAACTTCTACGGATCTTAACTTCCAACCTATTGGTGTATCAAGTACTCATCCATTTAGAGGCGGTTTTGATGGTAATGGCGCAAGATTCATATTGAATCTTACATCTGGCTCAACTAGTTATCAAGGTTTGTTTGGTTATGTATCTGAAGGTGCTGAAATTGTTAATTTAACAGTAGATGGATTTGTAAGTGGTTATTCATATGTTGGTGGAGTTGTTGGTTATGGAAAAGGTTCAATAATCAATAATGTTAGAAACTACGCTGAAATTACTGGATACAACTACTTAGGTGGTATTGCAGGAAGGCTTGAGAATACAACTATTTTTAATGCTTATAATATGAATACCGTAACTGCTACACAACATTATGTAGGTGGAATAGTTGGTTATACTAATATAGTTGATTTATCATCTTCCTTTAATTACGGAGTTATTAATGGTAATGGATATATTGGTGGTATTGTCGGTAGTGCTCAAGATGCAACAAATCTTAAATATGTTTATAATCGTAACAATATATATGGAACTGGTAACTACGTTGGTGGTATTACTGGTTATTTAAACAACGGAATTTTAGAACAATCATATAGTGCTGGGATTATTAGAGGAAATGATGAGACTTATTTAGGTGGATTAGTTGGTCGAGTTAATGGCGTCACTTTTGAAAGTGATAGTTATTATGATCAATCAATTATTGAAGCCGATGACAAAATCGGAAATAGTAAGCCTATTCGCGCTATTGGAAATAAGTTAGAACAAGATACTGTAAGAGCAGCTATTAAAACTGATTTGACTGGTCTTTCAAGTTTAAGTCTTGATCAAACAATATGGAGTTTTAAAGGTAATGATGGTATTGACGCCTTTTATCCTCAACTTAAAGTTTTCAGTGATTCTTTAACTGAACAAACAAAGAGTGATTCACTCTTATCTGTAACATCTTATATTTTTGCTGGTAATGGTGAAGAAGATTCTCCATATATTATAGTTGATGAATATGATATGTTGTTATTGGCAGATTTAGTGAATAGTGGTAATAGTTTTGAAAATACTTATTTTAGAGTTAGAAAGAATGCACATAATTTTATTATGAATCTATCAGGTTTAAATTATGTACCTATTGGAACAGCTACAAATCCTTTCAACGGTAATTTTGATGGTGTTGGAACTAATTTTAGTATGGATTTAACAGGTGTTAATAATGTAGGTTTATTTGGTAATATTTCAGTTAGTGGTACTGTTAAGAATTTATCTGTTTCAGGTAGAATTGAAGGTAGTTCATATGTTGGTAGTGTTGCTGGTACATCTAGCGGACAAATCATAAATGTATATAGTATAGCTGAAGTATTTGGACAAAACTATGTTGGAGGATTAGTTGGTAAAAATGATGGTTCAGCTACTCTAGCATATATGCTTGGAACAGTTCAAGGAGAAAACTATGTTGGAGGACTAATTGGTTATCAAACAGGGACTTTAGAAAATGTATATAGTGTAAACAAAGTATTTGGACTTAACAATATTGGGGGATTAGTTGGACTTCAATCAGAAACTGGTTTTACAAATAATGCATATTATAATAGCCAAGTAGTAGAAATATTTGATAAAGTTGGATTTTTAAAACCTACTCAAGCAATTTCTAATAAAGTAGATACTGTAAATGTCTTAGGTACTGATACCGATAGAATGACTTCTGGGACTTTAGGCACTGATACAAATCAAATGAATTTAGATATTAATTCATTTGCGCCAAAAGCGCCATTTGGATTTAATTTATATTATCCGGAATTGAAGTATTTTAAGGATAGTAAAGAAGAAGTTATAAGAACTAAGTCATTAGAATCAATTACAATTGACAGATTTACTGAAGGTGACGGTTCTGAAGAAAATCCTTATGTTATTAGAACTGCATCTGATATGAAGGGTATTTCTGATTTGATTCTTGCTAAAAACACTTTAGCTGGTAAATATTTTATTGTAGCGGATGATGTTTTAGAAATAGATTTAACTGATCCATTATTAAATTATCAACCAATTGGTGATGGTTCTTATAAATTCCAAGGTGATTTTGATGGTAATGGTACTATGTTTATTGTTAATATTTCTAAAGCTGCATATTATCAAGGTTTGTTTGGATATGTAGGTGAATCAGGAGTTATCAATAATGTCGGTGTTACTGGAAGTGTTTATGGTACAAGATATGTTGGTGGTATTGCTGGTAGAAATGAAGGAATAATTACCAATAGTTATAATTTGGCTGATATTACTGCTAATGATTATTATGCAGGTGGGATAACTGGTTATAATTATGGAGATATATCATATACATATAATTCTGGACATATAAAAATAAATAATCAATCACACGCAGGTGGTATTGCGGGTAGAATGGCTAGAAATGCGACTATATCTTATAGTTATAATACTGGTTTTGTAGAAGTAAAAGTTTACTATGCAGGTGGTATAGTTGGCTATAGTGATGGTAGTTTGTCTCAAGTTTATAATGCTGGTGTTGTTAAAGGGACTAGATCGGGAGCTATCTCTGGATGGAATACTTCTTACGCAACTACGTTTAGCGCTTTTTATGACGAAGCAGTGTTGGCTTTTAGTGACTTAACTCCAATAGCTACACGAGCTATTGGTAATGTAGAAGATAGTGAATTTGTTTATGGCGTTAACACATCACAACTTACAGGTGATGATTTATATGATATTGAGTTAGACTCAAATGCATTTATTTTAAAAGAAAACCAAGGATATCAAGCTTATTATCCACAACTTAAAGTTTTTGCTGGAAGTGATTTGACTCATGTAAAACATGATTCACTTGTATCAGTATCGACAATGATTTTTAGAGGAGAAGGTACTGAACTTAGTCCTTACTATATTCTAAATCGTTTTGATATGAAGGCTTTAGCTAGTTTAACAAATCAAGGAACAACAACAAGCAATATATACTTTAAGGTTTATGATAATAATGCTATTCTTGATTTAAGCGATTCTAATTTATATTACAATGCAATTGGTACAATGGATAATCCTTTTGCTGGAATTTTCTTAGGGAATGATGCGACTATCATTTTAGGTATTTCTACAACGAAAGATTATCAAGGAATATTTGGAGTGACTGCTAGCGAAGTGATTTTACAAGATTTTAGTATTGAAGGTAGTGTTATCGGTAATGATTTCACGGGTTCAGCAGTTGGTTTCAATCAAGGTAAAATTTATAATGTATTCTCTTATGCAAATGTTACAGGTCACAGTTATGTTGGTGGTATTGTCGGTGAAAATGATGGTTTAATCATTGACACGGCTCATAAAGGTGATGTTTCTGGGTTTGAATTTGTTGGTGGTTTTGCTGGTGAGAACTCTAGTCATATAGAACAAAGTTACCATATGGGTACTGTTAATGGTGACGATCAAATGATTGGTGGTTTTGCTGGTTTACAACTTACAACTGGAGAATTATTAAACGTATTTAGTTATGGTGATATATATAGTAGTGGAAATTATGTTGGCGGATTAGTTGGATATAATTATGGCTCAATTCAATTAGCTTATCATCAAGGAAATATTCTTTCTGATGGGACATATGCTTCTGGTATTTCTAGTGTAAATGCAGGGGTTGTAAAAGATGTCTTTTTTAGTGGTACAATTTATTCAAGAAGTACTACTTCAGGGGTATATATAGAGAATAAAGGTATTTCAGAAAATGCTTATTATGATAAGACTATAATAGAAGATAGTAGAGTTATAGTTGGATATAACAAACCTGCTTCAGCAATTCATGCTAAAGTAGATGATAATCTGAATAAGGGATTGTTGCATGAAGATATGACAGGATATTATTCAATCGGTACATATGATTTTCAACTTCAATTTATTTATGAAGAATGGATTGAAAGAGAAGGGTATGACTTTGTTACTTATTATCCGGAATTAGTGGTGTTTAGCGAACATGAAAACTTACAATATCAAGAAGACTCATTATTATCAATTACAAGACGGAAAATTGATGGGGAAGGTACTATTAATGATCCATATCTAATTTATGATGTTGATGATATGGTTGAGTTTAAGACTTTTGTCGAAAATGAATTTAGTTTTGTAGGTAAATACTTTAAAGTAGCTGATGGGGTTGATACAATCGATTTGACAACAGCGATGGATACTTTCACACCGATTGGAACAGCACAATTCCAATTTGGTGGTACATTTGATGGGCAAGGAGTAAACTTTGTTATAAATTTCGATATGCCTTTAGATGAATATATCGGTTTATTCCATACACTCTCTTCTACAGCAGTAGTTAAAAATATTGATATTTCTGGAAGTATTAAAGGAAAGAGTTACGTTGGTAGTATTGCTGGTAGAAATATGGGTACTATCTCTGGAATAAATAATTATGCTTCAATAATAAGTTTAGAAGGTAATGATATCGGTGGTATTACTGGTGTTAACGAAGGAACAATTGATAATGCTATAAACCGTGGAAGTCTTGTGATGAATGGTACTTATGCTGGTGGTATTACTGGAGAAAATATCGGTACAATTACTAATAGTTACAATAAAGGAAATATTTCTGGAAATACTAGCATTGCTGGTATTGCTGGTAAAAACTTAGGAACAATTCATTATACTTATAATACAGCTAACATTAGTGGTTTAAGTGTTGTTGGCGGTGTTGTTGGTGATAATACAAATATCTTAACTCACAGTTTTAATAGTGGGGATGTTTATGCTAGTGAAAGTGCAGTTGGCGGTGTAATAGGTGCGATGAGTTCTGGTCAGGCTTATGTGCTTTACAATACTGGTAATGTTAAAGCTGAAGGTAATTTAGCCGGTGGTATTGTTGGACACATGAATACTGGAACTTTATATGATACATATCAAGGCGGAACAGTAGATGCTATTGATGATTACGGCGCTATTGTCGGACAAAATATTTCTGGTAATGTTACTAGATCATATTATGATTTGACCAGTTTGTTTGTCTTTAATCCGGAATTTGAAAAACCAGTTAAGGCTATTGGTAATTTTGAGGATACAGCTACAGTTAAAGGTTTATTTAGATCACAAATGGCTGGTTTAGACAGTATTGGTACTGCAATCACACAACTGAATTATGCCAATGCTAGTCATTTTACTAAAACGCCTTCAGTTGATGAGTGGTCATTTTATCCACAAATAAAAGTCTTTGCGGAAAATATATCTGATGAAATTTATACAGATTCCTTAGAATCTGTACGAATCAAAACATTTATACTTGGTAGTGGGACAGAAACAGATCCTTTTATCATTCAGAATGAAAGTGATATGATTGCTTTAGCTGAAACAACTAATAGTGGCAATGATTATCAAGGTTATTACTTCAAAGTAGCTGATGAGTTAGAAGTACTAGATTTTGAAATATTAGGGACTATTTATAAGTATGTGGCTATCGGTAAAGCAGAAGCTGCATTTAATGGTTACTTTGATGGTAATGGTGTAAATATTAAAGTTAATATATCTGAATCGAAAGATTATCAAGGTTTATTTGGTTATATTGGACCGTTTGGAACAGTAAAGAATGTTTCTGTTTCTGGTATTATTAGAGGATATAACTATGTTGGTGGTATTGCTGGATATAATGAAGGTGTTATTGAAGAGGTTTATAATGATGCTTCTATTAATGGTAAAGAATATACTGGAGGACTTGTAGGTTATCATGATGGAGTAATTCAAAACGCTTATAATCATGGCGAAGTTATTGGGTCTATTAGTGTTGGCGGTATTGCTGGATATAGTGATAATCATATAAGATATACATATAATACAGGTGTTATTTATGGTACGAATACAGTTGGTGCACTTGTAGGGTTCTTAAATACAGATTTAATTATTAATAGTTATTATGATACAAGAGTTTTGAATGCTTATCGTAGTTATGGTAGTTTAATAAAACCTACTCAGGCAGTTGGAAATTCAATTAATAGTGATACAGTTAAAGGTTTAGATAAGAATTTAATGATCGGTTCTGGAGCAATTGGAATCGGTGCTTTCAAGATGGAATTTACTTCACAAGGTGATATATGGACTACAACTTATAATATTGATGATCAAACTTTCTATCCACAATTGAAAGTATTTTCACGTTCTACTAGTAACATTGTTAAAGATTTATCAAAAGCGAGCGTACAAACAAAGTTTTATACAATATCTTATGATTATCGCGGTGCAACTGAAAATATTGAGACAATTGTTTCTTATGTAATGAATGGATATCATTATAATACGCCTGTTGGTTTTAAATTGGGTTATGAGTTAGCTGGTTGGTATTATCTTGATGATGAGTTAAATACTATTAAGTATACAAACGAATTAGGTGAGAGTTTACTTCCATACCAACATGAAGATAATATTTCTTTATACTCTGAATGGGAGATTGCAAAGCATACTGTTAAGTTTATTGATGGTAATGGGCAAACTATTGATGAGGTAGAGGTTATTCATGGCGATTATATCGCTCCAACTGGGTTTGTTCCCGAAAAGTCTCCAAGTAAAACTTCTGTGTATTTCTTTGATTCATGGGATTTTGATTTCTCTCAAAGAATAATTGGAGATACTAATATTTATGCTAATTATATTGAAAAAGAAAGATACTTAAAAGTAACTTTCTTGAATGGTGATAATGATTTCTTCAGCGAAATTAAAGTAGAATATGGTAGTTTAGCAACACCAGTAGTAGATATTCCTAGAAAAACTTATATTGATGATATTGCTTATAAGTTTGAATCGTGGGATTTTGATTTTACAACAGAGATTACTGATCATATCACAATTAGACCTGTGTTTAGTGAAGTAGAACGTTATTATCAAGTATTGTTTATGGACGGAGACGGTAATGTTTTTGATCAACAAGTAACTGAATATTTGGCTAGTGCGCAAATACCTGTTGATCGTCCTGTTAAATTAGAAACTGCTTCACATACATTTGTTTTTGATCATTGGGAAGACAACTATCGTATAATTACAGAAAACACAGTTGTATTACCAGTATTTAATGAAATAATTAGAACTTTTGAAGTGACATTTATTGACGGAAATGGCGCTATTTTCGCTAAGCAAGAAGTAGAATATGGACAAAGTGCATTTGAACCAGTAGGGTTACCGGCAAAAGCTTCACACGATTTTACAGCTTATAAATTTATAGGTTGGGATTTAAATTATAATATCGTAGAAGAAGATATGATAATCAACGCAACTTTTGAAGCAATAGATCGTTATTATACAGTTAATTTTTATGATGGTGATAATAATGTTATTCAAACTGAAACGATAGAATATCTATTTTCAGCTACTAATCCTGAAATAATACCGACTAAATTAATGACTGAAAAGTTTGTTTATAGTTTCAGTGAATGGGACAAATCTTTTGATTCAGTGGAAACAAATCTTGATATTTATCCAATATTTGCGGAAAACTTAAGACCATACCAAGTTACTTTTATTGATGGTAATGGTGAAGTTTTTGAAACACAGACTGTTCTTTATGGACAAAGTGCTATTGAACCGGAAAACCTACCAACTAAGACATATCATGATGATATAGCTTATAGATTTGATGGTTGGGATGTTTTTGCAAATATCACTAGTGACACAACAATAAACTCATCGTTTACACCAGTTCCACGTTATTATTATGTAACGTTTTATAGCCATGACAATTTCACGGTGTTGAAATCGGAAAGGGTAGAATATGGATCATTTGCGACTGCACCAGATGCGCCTATCAAAGAACATACAAATGTTAATTATGAATATGTTTTTACAGGGTGGGATAAAGCGTTTAACTTTGTGGATGAAAATATCAGTGTTTATCCAGTATATGAATCAAGACTTAAAACGTTTGAAGTAACTTTTATAAATGGAGATGAAACAATTGTACAAATAGTTAGTTATGGTTATCCTGCTATAGCACCTACTCCTTATAAGACCGGTACTGACCAGATTACTTATTCATTTATTCAGTGGGATGTGCCTTTCAGTAGTATTACTTCTGATACAACTGTTACAGCTTCATTTGAAGCAGTTTATAATTATTTTATTGTTGAATTTTATGATGGCAATAATCAACTAATCAGTCTTCAACACGTAACTCCAGGAGAAAGTGCAGTTGAACCGCTTGTATTACCAACAAAAACAAAAACTAACAGTTATGTTTATATTTTTAACTCTTGGGATAAATCATTTGAAGATGTTGATTCTGATTTAGAAATAAACAGTATTTTTATAGAAGTAGATAGGTATTATACTGTTAATTTCTATAATGCTATAAATGCAATTATTTCTTCACAAACAGTTGAATATGGATACGATGCCTTAGAACCTGATATTCCAAGTAAAGATATGACTGCTCAGTACGAGTATAGCTTTGATCATTGGTCAGAGTCTTTTGTAGGTGTTTCAAGAGATTTAGATATATATCCTTTATTTACGGAATCTATTAGAAAATTTGAAGTTAACTTTATTGATGGCGATGGTTTAATAATTGAAACTCAAATGATTGAGTACGGAAGAAGCGCTTTAGCACCATCGTTTGCTAGTAAAACTCATACTGATGATATATATTATATTTTCAATGGTTGGAATAAAACTTTTAGTTCTGTTACTACTGATTTAGATGTTTCTGCAGTATTTACAGAAGTTGATCGTTATTATACAGTTGATTTCTTAGATATGTATGGAAATATTATTTCATCACAAATTGTTGAGTATTTAACTGATGCAGTTGATCCAATACAAGAAGTGCCTTTTATTATTATTGATGACTTTTTTGTAAATGCAGTAACAAGTTGGGATAAGGAGTTTACTTCAGTAACATCTAACTTGGAAATTAATGCTGTTTATGAAGTAAAGGATCGTTATTATACAGTTAGGTTCTTTGATGATTTAGGTGGACTTTTATCCGAACAAATAGTTGAATATGGTCAAGCTGCAATTGAACCACTTGGATTAACAAAAGAACATCTTGTTGAAGGTTATGAATATGTTTTGAATGGTTGGTCAAAGGATTTTGATTTTGTGACCAGTAATTTAAATGTTTATCCTTTGTTTGATTCAAGAATTAAAACATTTACAGTTACATTTATTAATGGTGATACGATTACAAAAGAAACAGTTGAATATAATCAAAGCGCTACTCCACCAATAGCTTTTAAAGAAAGCAATGATCAAGTTACATATACTTTTGTGGCTTGGGATAATGATTTTAGAAATGTTACTGAAGATATTACTGTTACAGCGATTTTTGATGCTAATTATAGTTATTACGTGGTTGAATTCTTTAATGGTAATGGAACTTTAATTTCTTCTCAAAATGTTTTCCCTCAAGAATCTGCGGTAATACCAGATGTTATTCCACAAAAAGATTCTACAGATAGTAAAATATATATTTTTGCATCTTGGGATCAAGATTCTAGTAATGTAGTTGAAAATATGAAAATCTATGGTGTTTATGATGAATTTGACCGTTATTATACAGTCAACTTCTTTGATGCTTTAAATCAAATCATCTCTACGCAAACAATTGAATATGGTATGAAAGCCATAGAGCCAGATCATCCTGTTAAAACTATGACTGAAAAGTATGAATATAGTTTTGTAGCGTGGACTAAGATGTTTAATAATGTAAAAGAAAACTTAAATATTTATCCAACGTATAAAGAAGAAGTAAGAAAATTTGAAGTTATCTTTATTGATGGAGATGGACTTGTTTTAGAGACTCAAATGGTTCTATATGGAGAAAATGCTATACTTCCATCTAGTGCTTCAAAGACTCATACGGATACGATTTATTATATATTTGATAGTTGGAATAATTCCGGGGAATATATTACAGAAAATAAAATAATAACAGCTTTATTTAATCAAGTTAATCGTTATTATACAGTTAATTTTTATGGGCAAAATAATATTCTTTTAGATACGCAAATTGTCGAATATATGAGTGATGCGGTAGATCCAGTTCCATCATTGCCTTTTGAAATAGTTGATGAAGACAATGTTTATGCTATTACAAGCTGGGATAAGAGTTTTACTAATGTAACTCAAAATTTAGATGTGAATGCAATTTATAGTACAACTTCAAGATATCTAACTGTCAGATTCTATGATGCTTTTGACGCTTTAATCAGTGAAAATGTAGTTGAGTTTGGATATAGTGCAACTGCTCCTGGCGAACAAACTAAAGATAATGATGAGTTTTACCGTTATAACTTTGTTGGTTGGGATAAAGATTATAGTTTTGTTAGAACTAATATGGATATTTATCCTGTTTTTGAAGCTGAACAAATTAAGTTTACTGTAACATTTGTTAACGGTGATGAGTCAATCCAACAATATGTTCTTTTAGGTGAAAGCGCAATTGCGCCAATACCGTATAAATCTCCGACAGAACAAAGTATTTTCGTTTTTGTTGAATGGGATAAGGACTATATGAATGTTACTGAAGATTTAGTAATAACAGCTGTTTTTGAAGAAGTATTTAATTTTTATACTGTGACTTTCTATAACGGTGATGGAAGTATTCTTGATGTTCAAACTGTAGTTCCTGGTCAAAGTGCTACTGAACCTTTAGAAACACCTTTTAAAGCAAATAACGAAACAAATTCATTTGTATTTTCTGGTTGGAATCAATCACTGGATAATATATCTGGAAACCTTGATATTTATAGTTTGTTTGAAATGGTTAATCTTAACTATACAGTTAATTTCTATGATGCATATGGCGAAGTTATTTCTTCACAAAATATTGAATACGGTATGGGAGCTATCGCGCCTGAACCTCCGTTAAAAGCGATGGATGATCAATATACTTATACTTTTATTAAATGGTCTGAGTCTTTTAGTAACGTTAAAAATAATTTGGATATTCATCCAGTTTTTGAAGGAACAACTAGACCTTATGAAGTTATTTTCTATAATGGTGATGGAATAATCATTGATACACAAACAGTTGAATATGGTGATTCTGCTGTAAGACCAGTTGACGCAACTAAGACCCCTAATGGAAACATTTATTATGTATTTGATTCATGGGTTCAACCATTTGATTTTATTACTGGAGATTTAAGTGTTTATCCTTCTTTCATAGAAACAGATCGTTATTATGATGTTATTTTCTATGATGATTTAGGTGATGTATTAGACACTCAAGTAGTTGAATATGGAAAAGATGCAGTTAATCCAATTCCTTATTTACCATTTGATATTGTTGATGAGAATAATGTCTATGCAATAATTGGTTGGGATAAATCATTTACAAAAGTAACAACTGATTTGAGTATTAATGCAATTTATGGAACAGTTGATCGTTATTATCAAGTTAGGTTCTTTGATTTCAATAGTTTATCTTATACAGAACAAACAGTTGAATACGGTTATTCTGCAATAGCACCAACAGATCCAATAAAACCTGAGGACGACGCTTTTGTTTACAGTTTTGTGAAATGGGATAAAGATTATAGTTTTGTTAGAAATAATATGGATATATATCCAATATTCGAACAGACAATGTCGAAATTTAGCGTTATTTTCTATGATGGTGATGGAAATGTTTATGAAACACAAATAGTATATCAGGGGCAAAGTGCTATAACACCTGATGGGCAACCTTATAAATCACCTACTGCAAGTTCAATGTTTGTTTTTAGAGGTTGGGATAAGAATTTTGAATTTATTACAGAACATACAGAGGTTTATCCTTTATACGATGAATTAGTAAGGACGTTTATTGTTCAGTTTATAGATAATAATGGATTAGTTTTAAAAGAAGAATTTGTTCAATATGGACAAAGTGCTACTGCACCTACAAACTTTGTAACACCTTTGCCTACTGAGGAATATCTATATGTTCCATATTGGGATACGGATTTTTCAAATGTAAAAGAAGATTTACAAGTTCAACTTTATTTCGAACAAATGATTAGAAATTATACTTATAGTTTCTATGATTATGATGGAACGATAATTAAAACTGTAACTGCAGAATATGGTTCTACTATATCATTGCCTAT
>JBAYZV010000026.1:0-15513 GCA_041672325.1 Candidatus Izemoplasmatales bacterium | reverse complement strand
ATATTTAGAATCATAATACTTAAATGGATCAAATTCTTGAACAACATAGTTAGCATCTGCGGCTAATTTTTTGTTTTCTTCATCAATGAAGGCTTTTTTATCACTTTCATAAATATCCGTATCTAAAGCTCTAAGTGAAATTAATTCTTCTTCACCATTAACTTCTATAATTCTTTTAAAATTCGGTTGAAGATTCCTAATTGATGGACATCCCATCAATGGGATTATTAAAAACAAAGATAAAGTTATCAATAATATTTTTTTCATCTTATCCTCCTATCCCTTAGTTCCACTTCTACCAATACCGTTCATAATATATTTTCTAAATGCAAAGAAAATAATTAATAATGGAACTGTAACTAAAGTACTCGCTGCTATCTGTAAGTTATGCATTACTTGCCCGGTTTCTAACATAAAAGTAGTATCTCTTAAGGCGTTAGAAATTAGCCAATAGGCTTTAGCTTCTTCGCCACCTATTCCTGTAATAATTCTAGGCCAAATATATGCATTCCATGAACTAAATACATTTAAAATTGTAATTGTGAAAATTGTAGGAGAAGCGATTGGAACCATGACTCTTACAAGATATTTAAAATCGCTACATCCATCAACACGTGCCGCTTTATAAAGTGACTCAGGAATTTGTTTAAAGTTTTGTCTTAAAAAGAAAATATAAGAAATACTAGTAACAAACGGAATGATCATCGCAAGAAAATATTGGTTATTTTCCGTTCCAATCCATCCTAATCCGTGTCTACTAACTGTAATAAAGTTAGTTACAATGTATAATTCTCCAGGAATCATCATTGTCATAATTAATATTGAAAACAATAATTCTCGACCTTTAAACTCAATTCTAGCAAAAGCATAAGCTGATAGAATTGTTGTAATAACTGTTCCTAAAGTAGAAAATATAGCAACGATTATTGTATTCTTTAAATATAAACCAAAATTCATTTCTTCTAGAACAACTTTAAAATTAATCCAGTTCATTCTTGATAAACCAATAAAGAATTCTGGGTTTGTGCTACTAGCAGAGGTATAATTCTTTAATGCTGTTATTACCATCCAATAAAAAGGAACAACAATAATAAGTGCCATGATAACTAAGAATAGATAAGTAGACATAAGTCTAAATGCACTTGCTGTATTTTGATGCTTAATGTGTTTTTTTAAAGTTATAACAGCTTGGTCATCTATATCCTCATCTATTTCAACGTTCTTTTCTTTCATTTTCTTTATTTTTGTTTTAATAGCTGGAATAATACTCTTAAAGAACTCTTTAGGTTTATAACCTTTTACAAATTCTACTAAAACAAACATATTGATTACCCTTAATATTGAGCCGACAAAATTAAAAGAAATTAAATTAATAATAGCATTAACGAATTTTGAACCAGCCACATATGAATTAACATCATATACAGTTCTAGTTCTCAATTTTTTTATATTTATAGCTAACATCGGTATAGCAACCAACATAAATATAACTGTTATTGATATCAACAAATTCAGTTGATAATAAGTTAAATCAAATGACATAAATCTATAAACCAAGTTTAATGGGTAAGTTTCTATGTCACTCATCACAATTTCACCTGTTAAAGGATCTATTGGAGGTAGTTGCAAAGTGTTAAATAGCATAATAAATAAAGTAACATAAGCTATAATCGCTAAAACATCAAAAATGAAGGTGATTTTTTCTAGTTTATTGGATTTATCAAATAAAGTTTTATTAAACATAAAATCAAACCTCCTAATAATGGACGCGCTTCTTGCTTACTTGCATTTGAACTAGTGTAAGAACTAGAATAATCGCAAATAAGATTAAAGAGCCCGCAGCCGCAACTGAAAGATTATTACCACCATCAATATATTTATAGATATACATAACTATCGATTGCATTGTATAGTCAACACCGTCTGGTTTGCCGGTAACACCAAATAAGGCAACGATTTGATTATAAATTTTGAAAGCGCCAATAACTGAAGTAACTAAAATGTAAAATATCATAGGTGATATTAAAGGAACTGTAATTTTCGAAAAAATTCTTCTTCTCGGTGTAGCGTCAATAGCCGCTGCTTGATAATATTGTTTATCAATACCTTGAATACTAGTTAAGAAAACCATAATTTTAAAAGCTAAAGAACCCCAAATCGAGTAAAATATTAAAACAAACATTGATCGCCAATGTTCAGCTCCTGATTCAACCCAAGGAAATTTACCAAGTCCAAATAGTTGGTTAACTAAACCACCATCCGCTTTAAACATATAAGCAATTACCAATCCAATTGCTATGGTATTAGTTACATAAGGTAAAAAGTAAACTGTCTGGAAAAAATTCTTCAAAAATTTAATTGAATTTAAAGCTACCGAAATAAATAAAGCTAAGAAAATTGAAATTGGAACACTAATAAACACAATTATCAAAGTATTCATAATCGCAGTTCCTTGAGTATGAGAAGCTTCGAATAAGAAACTTTCATCATTAAGAACCTTGATAAAGTTCCCAAATACTGTGTATCCAGTAATATCATTATTAACTATATTATAATTTTCAAAAGTAACCAATCTTAATGAGTTGATTATCGGCCAAAAAGTAAAGATCGATAAAACAATCAAGGCCGGCGCAAGATAAATAAGCGCTTTAGCCCATCCAGGGAACTTGCCGGCAAAATTCAAATTCTTTCTATCAAGAAAATCTGAGATTTTCTTTTTTCTATTATTAACAGCTCGCCGTAGATTCCAGAAAAAGGTTTTAATATTTTTCATAATCTTTCCAAGGAACTGTTTCACACTATTCCTTAGATTATTCATGGTCAATAACCTTTCCTGTTTCTTTTTCGAAAATATATACTCTATTTCTCTTTAAAGTTAAATAAATATTTTTATCATTATCTCCAACTGAATCAGAATCAACCAAAGCCCTAACGTTTTGTCCATTGACGTTAAAGTGAATCATCGTGTCTCTACCAATATGGAAAATTTCACTTACTTCTATTTTGATTTTTTCGTCTTCTTCTTTCGCTACTCTAAAATGTTCAGGTCTCATTCCCATAACATATGAACCATCTTTAACGTTAAGCTTCATAAATTTTTGTTCGTTTATCATTAAATAATTATTCTTAATTTCCACATCAATAGTATTAATTGGTGGGTTTCCTAAAAACTTTGCAACGAATAAATTTGATGGTTCATTGTACATAATTTGAGGCGCTGTATATTGTTGTTCCAAACCATAATTCAAAACTACCATTTTATCAGAAATACTCATTGCTTCTTCTTGGTCATGAGTAACGAAAATTGTTGTAATACCAGTCTCTCTTTGGATACGTTTAATTTCCTCACGCATCTGTAATCTAAGTCTTGCATCTAGATTTGACAACGGTTCATCCAACAATAATACTCTCGGTTTCTTAACCAAAGCTCTAGCGATAGCAACACGTTGTTGTTGCCCTCCTGATAGTTGGGCAGGTTTTCTATCAAGCATATCGCCAATACCAACAAGATTAGCCATTGCTTTTACTCTTTCAATCGCTTCGTCTCTTGGAACATCCATGTTTTCTAACGGAAACATAATGTTTTTATAAACTGTCATATGAGGATATAATGCATAGTTTTGGAAAACTAACCCAATGCCTCTTTTTTCAGGAGCCAGTTTTGTAACATCATCTTCGCCAAAAAAAATCTTACCACTTGTAGGTTTTAGTAAACCAGCAATCATAAATAGAGTTGTTGATTTACCACAACCTGAAGGCCCTAAAAGTCCTACTAGGGTACCCGATTCAATAGTAATACTTAAATCATCTACCGCTTTTGTATCTTGTCCATTCTTATTTGTAAATATTTTTGTTAAATTCTCTAATCTTAATTCCATTTAATATGTCCCCCTAAACTAATTGTTTATTATTTTGAATATTAGAGTCTTGTTATATATATCTTGCATGTTACCGCTTCCACCTTTTAAAGAAAATTAAATAAGTAGAAATTATAAGTACTAGCAAGTAAGAACCTAAAGCTATGCCCATAATATAGCCGTAATTATCGACTATATAATAGTTGTTTGAAACTGTTGTTTCCTTTGGAAAAACATTGTCATCATCTAACAAATCTATATCTTCCCACTGTGGTAATTCTTGGTGTAATGCGTAATAACTTTCAATATTTTCCTTGATTGTAAAATCTTGTTCTGATAAAACGTCCGTTTTATCAATTATTATTTTACCTTCGCTGTCCAACAACTTAAAAGTAGTATACTCCTGAGAAAAATCAAAATCACTTTTTTTAACAAGATACGATGAAGTTACTTCATCAATAGAAACTAAAACATCTTGCTTTTGATAGTTACCTAATCTTATTTCTACTGAAGAAGAGTCATCAACTGTTGATACTTTTAATCGATATACATTTTTAAGTATAGAAGAATCAGAGTTATAAACAATAAAAAACAAATTTTCCTCTATTGTTGGTGTTCCTTCTTCATCATAATTAACCTTTGCGATTTCATATCCTCTCAATTCAAATCCATCGCTGTCTATTTGAATTATCGGACTGTTTTTATGATAGTCTGGTAAAGAAGCGTAAAAATAATAAAATTCGGGTAATTCTGATGATTCATCTGTTAATGAACCGCCAAAAACTTCATCGTAGTATTTTTCTCTCATCTCCATCATAGAAAACTCATAAACCAAAAGAAAAATACCAACTGCGAACATCGCATATAGAAATCGACTAAATATACTCATTCATGAATACCTAAACCATTATCTATCGCGAATTTTTCAGCTTCATCAAACCACCTATATAAATAACGGTTATTTATGATAAGTTTAGAAATATTTGAATATTCATCAGCCGAAAATCCATTTTTAACTAATTGGTAGTTAATTAAGATGAGCCCGGTTAAGTTCTCTGTAAATAATACATTTTTCGAACTATCTAAAATATCAATTTCTAAAACTTTATCTTGAAGATCAACCCAAATCAAACCTAAATATCTGCCGTAACCCTCAGTATATCCAATATCTGGATCGCTCTGAACATAAATTGGTAACCCATGATAATCAGCGTACTCTAGGATTGTTTTAGTATAAGCTTTAGCTTCTAAACCCCATGGTTCGGGTTCATCTACTACTTGAGGGCTAGTTTCTGGTGTATCATTACCAATAAATCTTACCCTGTTGTCCCCAAGAAATTTCGGACTAAAGTAAGCTGTATCTCCATCTGCAACACTGGAATATTGCACTAAATCCATACCACCCAAAAGACTATCGAATCCATTAGCCACTAATTCGGCTACTTTAAATTGATCATAAATAGGTGAATCAGGAATATCGATTGGATGAGTGCCAATATAATCATAATATCCAGCTATAATAGATGTCCATTGTGATGTATCAAAACTTCTAGTACCTGAAACAACATCTTCTCTTCTAATGAAAGTTTCATCGTTAAATAAGCTGTTGCGGTCACCTATTTGATAAATGGTATCTATATAAGTTCCGTTTTTATATCTTAACTGAATAGTATCATTTCCATCAAACAGCAAATCTTTGCTTCTTAAGTCAGCTTTTTTCTGTAGATTAGCTTCTGATTCTGTCGATACAATTAGATAAGTTTCGTTAGGTGCTAACTCATAATCTTCTAATGCTATTTCATATTCAACATCATATGAACCAGCTAAATAAATTGCAATATTATAATCAGATAGATTGATAGCTGTATTAGTTGGATTATATATCTCAATTGCAGAATCGATTTCACCATCAATATATTTTGAAATAATTAGGCTTTCACTTGCTTCAGTAAAACTATTTTTATATACAACAACTTCAATGGTTGATACTTCATCATAAAAGTCACCGATTTCATAACTTTTATATTCTGCAAAAACACCTTCAGGAAATTGGTCGTTTTCAACATAAGTTATTTCATAAAAGATATTGTTTTCCGTTAAAATATCTTTTATTTGTCTTTCAATCATTCCAGTTAAATCTGGTAAAGCAGCCGAGTTATAACCGATATAAACTGTGATTTCTGTTTCTTCATCTATTATATCCCCGATTTTATAACCTTCACCATATGAAGAAAAAGTCTTATCAGGAACTTTATTGTCCGTGACAATATCAATATCGTAATCAATATTTAAATCACGTAGTTTAGCGCTTATCTCTTGCATAGTCAAGCCAGATAAATCCGGCAAAACAAGTTGAGATGTTGAAATAAATATTGTAATATTTGTATCAAAAGTTACTTTATCAGAAATTGAAAGACCATTTCCATATCGGATAAAGGTCTCTTCAGCTAATATCTTATTTGTTTCTAAAACAAATTCATAATTAATATCTTTACCTTCTAAAGCTGTAATAATTTCTGATTTGTTTTTATTTGATAAATCAGGTAATTCAAATAATTGTATTTCGGTTGTTGTCGATGTATTTAAAGTGCTTAAACCATTACAACCAGCAGCAAACATTAAAAACACAAACATCATTGTAAATAACATCACTTTTTTAAATTTCATAAACTTCATTCCTTTCAAGCAAAACCACTAGAGACAAAAAAAGAAATCCCATATTTATGGCATTTCTTATATTTTCATTCCTATACGTTTATATAATTAAAAATATCAATCGCAAGAATACTTTCTAGATATCCTTGAGAATAAACAAACCAAAAAATTGCTGCTAAAACAGCAAGAACAATAAAGGCTTTAATAAATTTCTTCATAAAGACAAATAAACCGACAATTAAAAATATGCCTATAATTAGTAATACTATCGCTTGCAACCATATATCTAAACCAGTAAAAGTATCAATTATTTTCGTAATATACGGTTCAAAGAAATCGTTAATAGTATCAGTTATTGTTAAGGTGAAGATTTTAATACTTCCTACCAAATTAACCACCCCTAATCATTTTCTACATATTATTATATCATAATAATAAAGTTCTAGTAGTTGTTTTTTTTATTTTTTACATTTATATCTTTTTTCGATTTTCAATTGCTTTTGACAGTGTTAAATCATCGGCAAACTCTAAATTCAATCCTACGGGAACGCCGTAACCTATTCTACTAACTAAAACATCCGTTTCATTTAAGACTCTTTTAATATAAAGAGCGGTTGTTTCTCCTTCGGGGGTAGATGAAGTAGCTATAATAATCTCTTTAACTTCATCGCTAATAACCCTTTTCCAAAGTGACTCAAGATTAATATCGTCTGGCCCCATACCATCCATAGGTGATAAAACGCCATTTAACACATGATATAAACCCTTATACTCTCCTGCTTTTTCAATTGAAAATACATCTTTAACATTTTCTACCACAAGGATAGTTGATTGATCTCGATTTTCATCTTGACACACATAACATTTTTCTGTATCAGTTAGATTACCACAAACTACACAAGGATGTAAAGATATTTTTGCATTGTTTAAAATTTCACTTAATTCACGAACTTCATCATCTGAATATTTATTAATAATAACCATCGCATATCTTTCAGCCGTTTTACGACCTACGCCTGGTAATTTTTTAAATTCTTCTATCAAATCTTCAAGCGCTTTTGGAAGAACCATTAAAACAAGCCCGGCATATGAACGCCTTGAGTAACTGAACCAAGTGATTCTTCTAGCTCTTTATCAACTTTTTTAAAAGCGTCATTCAAAGCTGCGACAATCAAGTCTTGAACCATCTCAATGTCAGTTAAGTCAACCTCTTCTTTTTTTATATTAATCGATAAGACTTCTTTAGTGCCTTTAACAGCAACTTTTATAACCGAACCACCGGCTTGACCATAAAATGTTGATTCGTTAATTTGTTGTTGAATCTTTTTTATATCTTCTTGCATTTGTTTTATTTGCTTTAAAACTTGTGGATTAATCATTATATCTCTCCTTATTCTTTGATTTTAACTTTATCGCCAAACAAATCAATTGCATCTTGAACGATTTTTGGCTTAGCATCTTGAATTGAAGCTTTTTCTATTTGTGAGACATCTTTAAGGCCATCGCATACGATTTCAGATAACCTAATATCCGTTTCTCCCTTACGATATAAATCCATAAATTCTCTAGAAACTTCATTAAAAACACTGTTCGGTAAAGCTATATAATTAACTACTCTATTTGTTTTTTCATTTATAATCTTCATAACTACTTCTTTGTTAGAAGGAATCATCAATGTATTGCATATAGTTGTACTTGCAAAAGTAACTATTATTTTATCAAAAGACGAAGCAACTACCGTTCCTGTTTCAAGTAAAGAAGCCAAATATTTAGATTCATCCTCTCCTTCAATTTCTGAAAAGTCTTTCCATAGATCTTGCAACAAAATCTTATCTCTGCGATTCCCATTGTTCAATACTTCTTCAACGAAATGAATATCGTAAGTATTGGATATCTTGTCACAAAGTTCTTGTTTGACTATTTCTGCATTATCCATAATTATTTCTTCTTCTACAGGTTTTTTTGATACTGCAAAATCTGATTCTTCTGTGAAACTATTATCATAATGTTCTTCAGTTAAGAGTTCTTCCTCTTCTTCAGGTTCTTCGGGTATAATTTTATAAATATCAATTTTTTCTTCTTTATTATCACTAACACTTTCGGTAACTATTTCTGTTTCAGTAGGCTTACTAACAATTGTTTCAGTTTTTTGCGAAGCGGAAATGATGTTTCTAATGATTTCTTGAGATTCCAGTTTATCCTCTGCTTCCATCTCTTCTTTATATGATTCAAGGTCCAAAAGCCTTTTCTCGATTTCATCAATAGCGGCTAAAACATTTGAATTACTGTTTTCTTCATTATCAGCTATTTTTAAGAAAGCTAATTCTAAATATATTTTAGGATTATTACTCCAGTTAATTTCGTTTAACGCTTTACTTAAAACATCAATTATATAGAATGCTTTACGATTGCTTATCTCATTAGCTAAATTTTGAAATTCTTGATTTTCATAGAGTAAACTTGACTCATCGAGTTTTTGTAAATTGTTAAACATCAAAGTATCACGGAAAAATTCAATTAAATTTAAAGTGATTTTTTTTACTTCTTTACCTTGACACAATAAATCATTTAATAGAGAAATCGCTTTTGTTGAATTAAGATTTATAAGCGCTTTAGCTAAATCAATTTGAGTTTGCATTGATACCGCGCCACAAATTTGATTTACATCTTCTAGAGATACACTTACAGGATTAAAAGAATAAACTTGATCAAGCAAAGATATCGCATCTCTCAAGCCGCCTTCAGCGTAAGTAGCTATTTGCTTAATAGCATCTTCTTCAATTTCAATGTTTTCTATACTAATTATTTCTTTTAGTTTTGCAATAATATCTATGGTACTTATCGCTTTAAAGTCAAATCTTTGACATCTAGATTGTATTGTTGGAATCACTTTTTGTAATTCGGTTGTACATAAAATAAATATTACATGAGCGGGCGGTTCTTCCAAAGTCTTCAATAGAGCATTAAATGCTCCTTGACTTAACATATGGACTTCGTCGATTATATATACTTTATATTTAACGTAACCAGGAAGATATTTAACTTTATCTCGTAACTCTCTAATTTCATCAACGCCATTATTACTAGCTGCGTCAATTTCAATAACGTCACTAATTGTGCCGTTTTGAATCCCTATACAATTATCGCAAACGTTACAAGGATTTTCAGTAGGAGCATTTACACAGTTTACTGCTTTAGCTAGAATCCTCGCTATTGATGTTTTTCCAATGCCTCTTGGCCCACTGAACAAATAAGCATGAGCTACTTTATCATTAGCCAATGCATTTTTTAATGTTTGAGTAATATGTTTTTGTCCAGCAACTTCATTAAAATCTTTTGGGCGGTAGATTCTATATAACGCTTTATAACTCATTGTCAAGCCTCCATGATCATCGAATATAACATATGTATTATACCGCAAAAAGCTCTTTTATTCTACGGGTTTTTGTGTTTCTCTAATGTAATCCAAAACATATTTAATTGCTTTGTTTTCAATAGTTCCCTTTTTAAACTTTTTTTCTAATTTACTAATACTAAAAACTTCATCTTCACCATTTAAGTATATTTGATAACCTATTTTAAGAGAATCCTGAAATTTGTCATTTATTTGTAATCTACGATAATCTTCAACTAAAAACTCATTCGATTCTCTCATACGATTAGCTATTTCTTCGATAAACATCGCTTCGTAATTTATTTGTTTTTTCTTATTAAATATTTTTTCCATTAAAGCATCGCTGCCAAAGTAGATTAAGATAAAGATTAGTGGTAAAAACCACAAACTAAATAACTCACTAACCGGAGTAGAATCCTTGAGAATGCGATAAATGGAATACCCAGCTACGGCTAAACTCAATATCAAAAACATTATAACGTAAAACTTAAATGGTTTTTTAAATTTTTTCATTCTTATCACCTTTGTTATATTATACATTATTTTTCAAAAATGTGTTAAAATATTGATGGTGATAATTATGATATATGATACTATAGTCGCTAAGACAACAGCTAACGGCACTAGCGCAATAAATTTAATTCGAGTTTCTGGAAGTGATAGTTTTGAGATTGTTCAAAACATTTTTACAGGAAAAATTCTGAAAAATCAAAGAACCCACTCCATTCACTATGGTTTTATTAAGGATGGAAACAATGTAATCGATGAAGTTTTGGTATCGGTTTTAAAAGCGCCAAAAACATTCACCACAGAAGACATAGTTGAAATTGCCTGCCATGGAGGAAATCTCATTGCAAACGAAATTATAAAATTAGTAATAGCTCACGGAGCAAGATTAGCTGAAAACGGAGAATTTTCAAAAAGAGCTTATTTAAACGGTAGGCTTGACTTAACAGAGGCTGAAAGCATAATGGATTTAGTTAACGCAAAAACTACCACTCAATTAAAAATAGCTAATTCTCAACTAAGAGGTGATATACTAAAATTGGTTGGGGAATTACAAAATGATGTGTTAGATATTGTCGCTAATATTGAAGTTAACATTGATTATCCAGAATATGATGATGTAGTAGAATTAACAAATGAAATCATTATTCCGAATATAAAACTATTGATTAATAAAATCGACAGAATACTTAAAGAATCTTCCACTGGTCAAATAATTAGAGAAGGTATCAAAACAGTAATTGTTGGCAAACCAAACGTTGGTAAATCTAGTCTTTTAAATATATTATTAAAAGAAGACAAAGCCATTGTAACTGAAATCTCTGGAACTACTAGAGATTTGATTGAAGCTGAATTAAATCTTGAAGGTATTATTTTGAAACTTATTGATACCGCTGGAATTAGAATAACAGATGACATAGTCGAAAAAATCGGTATTAGCAAAACTAGAAAAGCAATCTCAGAGGCAGATTTAATATTGTTGGTTTTAGATCAATCAACTGTATTAACTGAAATGGATATAGAATTATTAGAAATAACAAAAGCCAAGCAAAGAATTATTATCGGTAACAAAAGTGATTTGGGTTCTAAAATCAGTTTAGCAAATGAACATATTTTAAATATCTCAGTTAAGAATAATGTCGGAATAGATAAATTATCTGAAGAAGTCAAAAGGCTGTTCATTGACGAGAAATTGCTTAGCGGGGATTATACCGTCATTTCCAACTCAAGACATATCGGAAAACTAAAGGAAACCAAAATTGCTCTTGAACAGGCTTTACAGTCAGCGGGAGAACAAATTCCAATCGATATGGTAGAGATTGATTTACGTAAAGCCTGGAGTTGTTTGGGTGAGATAACCGGAGAAAATTCAAATGATGATTTAATATCCACTCTTTTCTCGAAATTCTGTTTAGGTAAATAATGTTTCATGTGAAACCTTTTAAAATAAAAGCAACGCGTTTAGCGCTGCTTTTTTAATACTTATCTAAAAAACTAGTCTTTTCAGTATCATCTTCATAATAACCTAAAACACTTGATAGGTTAATATTCTCAGCTGATCTAAAGATGTTGATATCTATGTTTTTATATACTTTTCTTAATTTGTTTATTAAATTCTTCATTTCTTTTCTTTTCGAGTCTACATTTCTCTCCTGGAAAGAACACCCTTTTGGATTGATAGCAAAATCATGATATTTTATAAATCTTTCTACGTCTTTTTCTTTTATATAGTACATCGGCCTAATTAGTTCTAAACCTTCGTAATTCTTTGATTTTGCTTTTGGCAACATTGTTTTAAATGTTCCGGTATAAAACATATTCATTAATGTAGTTTCAATAACGTCATCAAAGTGATGCCCAAGAGCTAACTTGTTACAGCCTAAATCTTTGGCTGCTTGATAAAGAAACCCTCTCCTCATCCTAGCACATAAAAAGCAAGGAGCTTTTGGGTTCATTTGATTGGCTATTTCATACACACGAGAATCTTTAGTAACTTGATTAATACCGAGTTTTTTAATATTTTCTAAATGGTCAGAAAGAAACTTCTCAGTAAACCCCGAATTCATCATAAGGTATTTTACTTCTATCTTATTATTATAATGAAGCTTATATTCTTCGAACAAAGAGGCTAAAAGAAGTGAATCTTTTCCACCGCTTAAAGCTACACAAACTATGTCATTTTCTTCTATTAGTTTATAATCATCTATGGCACGTAAAAATCTTCCAAACAAAACACTTTTAAATGTTTTATTAAGAGATTTAGATATATACTCAGAATAATTATTATTTTTCATTTTTATCACCGAACCTATAATATATGAAAGTTGACTTCAATTCAAAGAAATAGATTAATAATCATAAATAATCAAAAATAATTTACAGTAATTATTGATAATTAAATAAACATGTGATATAATTACCAATATAAGAAATATGTATTATAATGGAGGTTGTATTATGAATAAATTTGAGTGGGTATCAAAAAAACCCTTAGATGAACTAGCAACATTGTACGAATCAAACATAACCCTCAACAAGTCAGCTACTAGCTATTTTGAATCAGCTTATGTAGTGCTTCTAGGGTTTGATCAAGCTAACAAATTAATCGCTGTAAAACCAGTTACTAAGGAACAAGTTAGTTTAGGATATATTCCTGAAGAACAAAGACATAATATAACAATTAAGTCCAGTTATTCACGAGTGTGCAATAAATTATTCTTATCTGAGGTAGCGGAAATTACTA
The DNA here is from genome assembly GCA_041672325.1 of Candidatus Izemoplasmatales bacterium. Classification (GTDB taxonomy): domain Bacteria; phylum Bacillota_I; class Bacilli_A; order Izemoplasmatales; family Hujiaoplasmataceae; genus UBA2289. The sequence goes on along the minus strand of JBAYZV010000026.1, from coordinate 2,357 downwards.
ATTTAGATTTTACAGAAAAGAATTCTTACAAATTTAAAGCTCACTGGAACAAAGATGAAGGAGCTTTAATTATTGACTTAAACAAGGAAGAGGTGTAGTGATATGTTCTTAGATATTAATATTGATATTCCTACCACTATGATTTTTATTTGGTTTGCAATTATTATAATCGCTGGAGTTATCGAAGCATTAACAATGGATCTTTCTAGTATTTGGTTCGCAGCTGGAGCTTTCTTCGCTTTATTATTTGCAATCATTTTGCCAGAAATTATCTGGTTACAAATCTTAGTTTTTATTATTTTCTCTATCGCTTTACTCTTAACTTTAAGACCGATATTCAAAAAATACATTAAGAAAAATGAAATCAAAACAAACGCTGATTCTTTAGTTGGTAAAAGCGCTGTTTGTATTAAGCCAATTCTTGATGGAGAACGTGGCGAAGTTAAGGTTGAAGGAAAAATTTGGACCGCAATATCTAATGAAAACATTCAAGAAAACGAAAAAGTTTACATTTTAGCTATTAAAGGCGTTAAATTGGTGGTTAGAAAAGAATAATGAGAGCTGGATTTTTTAGGAGACTTACATCGTCTTTAATCGATATGACAATCGTATTCACAATTATATATTTAAGTTTTATCCTTTTTGGTAGAGGAATGTTACAAGACAAGATAGAAAACTACGATGAAATAAATGCAGCATACCAAGATATCATGCTTGTATATAACGAAAATGTTGCACAAATTCAAAAAAAATATGAAGTTGCCAAAGAACTTGCTGGTGAAGATGAGGATTTATTGTCTATTGCTTTTGATGAGTATGTTGAACAAACCGCTATTCTCAACAATCAAAATAACATCGACACTGAACCATATATATATCCGTTAGGAATATATTTTACTAATGTTATCTACTATTACATGTTTTTATTTTTAATTTTAACAGTAGCATTTAGTTTATCTTTAAAAGGATTAACACTTGGTCGAAGAGTTATGAAATTAAAACTGTCTGGCCCAGTAAATATCATGTCTGTTTTTCTTCACGATATTGTTTTTAAATACTTGTTAATAGTAATTTTAATACCAATAAACGTTTTATTTGCAATAATGTTACTAATGTTTATGGCATTAGTCGACACAGGATTAATCGCAGCCACAAAAAACAAATTAACAATTAGAGATATGATTTCAAAAATTACCGTTGATAGAACGGAAAATAAATATTAAATAGGAGGATTTTATTATGTTTATGCCAATGTTTTTAATGTCAACAGTAGGTATTATAGTATTAGTAGCACTGTTGGTAATCGTTTTGATTTATTTAGGAACTAGAATTAAAATAGTACCACAAGCATCTGAGTATGTTCTCGAAAGATGGGGTAACTATTACACTACTTGGACAGCTGGATTACATTTCCAAGTACCATTTATTGATCGTATTAAAAGAACTTATGATGCTAGAGGTATGGTAAGTGATATAATTAACTTAAAAGAACAAGTTCTAGATTTTCCACCTCAAGCAGTTATTACAAAAGATAATGTTACAATGCAAATAGATACAGTTGTTTTCTTACAAATAACTGATTCAAAGCAATTTGTTTATGGAGCAGAAAACCCTGCAGTATTAATTGAACAATTAACCGCTACTACATTACGTAATATTATCGGTGAATTAGAATTAGACCAAACTCTTACTTCACGTGATTTAATCAACGAAAGAATGAGAGTCATATTAGATGAAGCGACTGACCCATGGGGAATTAAGATTAACCGTGTTGAAGTTAAAAATATTATTCCGCCAAAAGAAATTCGTGAAGCAATGGAAAAACAAATGCGTGCAGAACGTGAACGCCGTGAATCAATTCTAATTGCTGAAGGTAAAAAGCAAGCAGCTATTCTTACTGCTGAAGGTGAAAAAGCCGCTAACATTCTTGAGGCTGAAGGTAAAAAAGAAGCAGCTATTCGCGAAGCTGAAGGACGTGCAGAAGCAATTTTAAAAGTACAACAAGCTACAGCTGAAGGTTTAAAATTAATTAAAGATGCTGCCGCTGATAAAGCTGTTCTTACATTAGAAGCTTATAAAGCGATGGAAAAAGTTTCACAAGGTCAAGCAACTAAGATAATTATTCCTTCAGATATGCAAGGTATCGTAGGTTTAGCAAGTGGTTTAGTTGAATCATTAAAAGATCCTAAATCAACAAAATAATTTAACTTGATATTAAAAAAGCTGATTTCACATTGAAATTGAATAAGTAAAGAGTTAGTAGACACAAAAAAAACAATTAATGAAAGTCCAGTTCAAAACGATATTGAATTGGGCTTTTATATTTTAAAGCACAAGCTAATCTTGTTTGGTTATAA
>JBAYZV010000025.1:0-15534 GCA_041672325.1 Candidatus Izemoplasmatales bacterium | reverse complement strand
TTGATTGCTTCAGTAGCAGCTACTGCGTCAAGAACAACATAGTAACCTTTAGTGAATTTATCAATTTCATAAGCAAGATCTTTAATGCCCCACTCATCTACTTTAATTTCTTGAGTACCATGGCTAGTTAGAATGCTGTTAAAAGATTCAATTAAATCTTTTCTAGCTTGTTCTTCAAGATTAGGACGAATGATATACATGATTTCATATCTTTTCATATTTATACCTCCTTTTGGTCTATTGGCTGCAATTCGCAGCAAGTGAGATAAATCACAACGATGTATTATATCATAATAAGATTTGTTTGTCTAGAAAAAATGTTTTGATAATAATGCTATAATTAAAGATTATCCATATTACTTAATACTCGAAAATCTGAAATTTTAATTATGATTTTTTACGATAAGGAATTAGCATTGATACAGTGTTTTTGTATTCAGAATAACCTGGTCGATTTGCTAATTTTTTTTCCATCAACGGAATACTGATGAACAAGAATAGTAAAATCATTAATACCGGATAAATCAAATTAATATCAATAGTTCTTACATGTGAAAAATACATCACATATATCCCTAACCAAAAAACTAATTCCCCTAAATAATTTGGATGTCTAGAATATTTCCATAAACCTTCATCAATTACTTTCTTTGTTTTATTTATATTCATTCTAAAATCATACATTTGTTTATCAGCGATATATTGAATAACCGCAGCTGCTATAGAAAGAATGAAACCAATGATGAAAATCAAATTAACACCTGTGTGTTGCATTACTGCATTTGCATTTATTAGTTGAGCATAAACTACTAAAGTTGGAATCATATGAATTCCCATTAGATTAGTTAAGAAATAGATCTTTGGTGCTTGATCTTTTAACTTGGTATATCGCCAATCTTGGTGTTTAAACCCAACCCAGTTCTTCCACCAATTTTGGGTTAATCTAATTCCCCATACTAAAACTGCCACCAACAATAAGATAACATTAAGACTAAAATTCTTATAGATGAAAATCCATTCGATAACAATAATTATTGGAATAACACTCCAATATGGATCATATAGAGAAGCGTTCTTTGTAACGTTACTGAATAAAAATACTACTAAAGTCATACTGACTGTAGATATTAAAGTTATAAGAATCATATTGTATTGCTTATTAAAACCATAAAGCATTATTAATCCACCAATTAAAGCGGCTAAAAAGTAAACTGCTACAAAAACCCACAATGTTTGTTTCTTAGTTAAATTTATTAAGTTCATAAAATCTATCTCCTTAAAAGAAAAGTGCCAACATTTTATCCTATTTATATAATGGTTTAAATCGGCCAACTCATGTTTTTATAAATTTGTTAAAATTTCTGTAAAACAAAACTTAACAATTTCTAGTTGGATTAATTCTCTTGTACCAATGAATTGTTTTTTATAGAGTTGCACACTATTGTTAATTTTTATTCCAATATATGCCTCGCCAATTTTATGTCCAATTATTTCATCAGGTCCAGCTATTCCTGAAACAGCTATTAAAATATCCGCTTTAGAAATATCTTCCAATCCTTGAAGCATTTCTTCAACAGTTGCAATAGAATAAACACCTTCTTTTTCAATAACATTTTTATTTACATTAAGTATTTTTTCTTTAGCTGTATTTGAATATACAATAAAACCCATTTCAAAAATTTTTGAAGCATTAACTTCTTTTGTTAAACTACTCGACAAAAGACCACCAGTTACAGACTCAGCAAAACTGATTTTTTGATTCTTAACAGTTAATTCGTCAATTAGTTTTTTAGCTAATCTACTAATTTCTTCAACAATCTGAATAGACATATATTACCTCTAGATATTAAAGCGAAAATGAAAAATGTCTCCATCTTTAACTCTATAATCTTTTCCCTCTAATCTGAATTTACCCAGTTCTTTGGCTCTACTTTCTGACCCCGCCATAATCAAGTCTTCATAACTTGTTGTTTCAGCTCTAATAAAGCCTTTCTCAAAATCTGTATGAATAATCCCAGCACATTCAGGCGCTTTCATCCCGTCTTTATAGGTCCAAGCTCTCACTTCTTTATCACCTGCTGTAAAAAATGTTTTTAGACCTAACACTTCATAACTAACACTGATTAGTTCATCTAACCCAGATCTTCTTATTCCCAATTCTTCCATGAAGAGTGTTCTTTCTTCAGGGTCAAGCTCTTGCAATTCTTGCTCGATTTTCGCACTAATAACCACTACTCTAGCTCTATCTTCAACCGATTGTTCATATACTTTTTTTACATATTCATTTCCAGAATAATCATTGATTTCGGTTTCAGATATATTACATACATAAAGAATAGGCTTAGCGGTTAAAAATGAAAAATTCTTTATTAGTTTTAATTCATCATCACTTAAATCTAAAGCTCGTATTGGAATTTCATCTTTAAGCGCCGTGAGTATGCGTTCTAATAAATGGTATTCTTCAACAGCTTCGTTATCAAGTCTTAATTCCGCTCTTTTTCTAATTTTTGGTAAACGTTTTTCTATTACTTCCATATCAGCAAAAATAAGTTCAATCATTATAGTTTCGATATCTCTGATTGGATCTACACTTCCATCTACATGTACTATATTATCATCATCAAAACATCTAATAACTTGCACAATTGCATCTGTAGTTCTTATGTGTGATAAGAATTGATTTCCTAACCCTTCTCCTTTTGAAGCGCCTCTAACTAGCCCAGCTATATCACGAAATTCAAAAGTTGTATAAATAGTCTTTTTAGGATTATACATTTTTGTTAATGTATCAACTCTTTCATCTGGAACTTCCACAACGCCAATATTAGGTTCGATAGTTGCGAAAGGATAATTAGCTGCTAGAACTTTTGCTTTTGTTATTGCGTTAAAAAGGGTTGACTTACCCACGTTTGGTAAGCCGACTATGCCCGCTGTTAATCCCATATATTCTCCTTTAAATTTCTGTTAAATTGAACAATTTAACAGTATTGTTGAAGGTATGTTTTTCTATCTCTTCAACAGATGTATTCCTAATTGTAGCGATTTCCTTCACTATATACTTTAAGTTTTTAGACTCATTAATTTTACCTCTATAAGGTATTGGTGCTAAATATGGTGCATCAGTTTCTACTAATAAATGTTCTAAGTCTATTTTTTTAGCAACCTCTTTAGGTGTCAACGCATTCTTAAAAGTCACTGGACCAGCTAAAGAAATATAGAGTTTTAAATCAGTAAAATTTTTTACATATTCCCAAGAGCCAGAGTAACAATGCATCACTCCGCTTAAATCTTTGTTTTTATGTTCTCTTAATATTTCATATGTATCATTAATTGCATCTCGCATGTGTACAATGATTGGTAACTTATGTTTATTAGCTAAATTAATTTGTTTAATAAACAATTCTTTTTGTCTGGATTCATGTGATTTATCCCAATAATAATCCAAGCCAATTTCTCCAATTGCTTTGACTTTTTCATGAGTTAAATTTTTTTCAAGCCAATCAATATCACTGTCTTTATAATGTTTAGCTTCGCTTGGATGTATTCCTATAGCTGCATAGACCTCATCATACATCATTGAGATTTCAATAGCCATTTCGGATGACTCACGATCATATCCAACACAAATAAAAGCTTTAACCCCACTAGCTTTTGCTTTTTCAATAACATCTTCAACTCTTGGAAATAACTCTTGATCATTCAAATGAACATGAGAATCTATAATCATATCGCACCTCTATTTACAATGTTTCATTTATTTTTTAGATAATAACTAACTAATTTATCTGGAGTAAACCCAAAATATTCTTGAACTTCCTCACCTTTTCCGCTTCTTCCAAATTCATCTATTCCATACACCTCATTAGCAAATTGATACCAACCCAAAGTTGATCCCATTTCTATTGCTAGTGTATTTTTAGCTTTTGGCAAAACTTCGTTTTGATAAGCAAGTGATTGTTTTAAAAACAATTCTCTTGAAGGCATAGACACAACTCTGATATTTTTGTTATATTTTTCTTTTAATATTTTGGCTGAATTTACAGCTAATTCTACTTCTGAACCAGTAGCTAAGAAAATACTTTCATAATCATTATTACCAAAAACGATATAAGCACCCTTTAAAAACTCTTTATAATTAACTTTGTAATCAAGTGATATATTTTGTCTAGTTAAAACAATTATGTTTGGTGTAGTCTTACTTTCAAGCGCGTATCTGAAGGCATGTTTCACTTCATTTGCATTAGCCGGCCTGAATACATTTATGTTTGGCATCGCTCTAAACATTGTCAATTGTTCAACAGGTTCATGAGTAGGACCATCTTCTCCTACAGCTACAGAATCATGAGTAAAAATAAATGTCGATGGTATATTCATTAAACTAGCAATTCTAATTGCTGGTTTCATATAATCAGAAAAAATAAAGAATCCACCACTAAATGCTTTTAGATTATGGAGCACCATACCATTTATAATTCCAGCCATTGCATGTTCTCTAACTCCAAAATTGATGTTTCTTCCACTTCTATTTGTTATATCAAAATCCCCATTAATTCCTTTAACTTTAGTTGATGATGTTAAGTCAGCACTACCACCAACCATTGCTTTTGAATATGGAGATAAAGCATTAATAAGTTTACCTATAGTGACACGTGTAGCTTCATTAACACTATCTTCTTGAGGCGTTAGTTTTTCAAAATCAATTGTAATCTCATTATTCATTATTTGATTTAAATCTTTATAATCTTCTGGATAAAGCTCTTTATATTTATTTAGCGACTCTAACCATTCGCTATAAAGTTCTTTTCCTCTCAGAGAAAAATTATCTTTAAAATCTTGATATACTTCTTCTGAAATATCAAACTCAGTTTCACTATAATTTAATTCTTTCTTCATTATTAAAGTTTCTTCCTTGCCAATTGGGGAACCGTGAGTCTTTGAGGTTCCAGCATTTTTCGAACCAAATCCGATAATACTCTTCACTTCGATAAAAGATGGTTTATCGCTTTTTTTAGCTCTTTCTATTGCTTTTGTGAGAGATGATAAATCGTTTGGCTCTTCAATAATTTGATAGTACCAATTCATAGATTCTACTTTTTGTTTTACATTTTCATTAACAGCTAAGTTTGTTGGTCCATCTAATTGAATGTCATTTGAATCAAACAAAACAATCATTTTGTTCAACCTTAATCTGCCAGCTAATGACATAGCTTCCATGGTAATACCTTCTTGTAAATCACCATCTCCACAAAGCGCATACGTATAATGATTAATAACATTTAACCCATTCTTATTAAAAGTACCAGCTAGATAACTTTCAGCTAGTGCGTTTCCAATTGCCATTGCCACGCCTTGACCTAATGGGCCAGTGGTTGAATCTACTCCTGGAGTATGTCCGAATTCAGGATGTCCTGGAGTTTTACTATTCAACTGACGAAAATCTTTAAGTTGATCAACTGTAATATTATATCCAGCTAAATGTAATGTTGCATATAATAATGCACTTCCGTGTCCAGCTGCCAAAAAAAAGCGATCGCGATTGAACCATTCCGGTTTATCTGGATTCGCATTAAGATGTTTTGTAAACAATTCATAAACTGTGCTTGCTGCACCTAAAACAATCCCAGGATGTCCTGAATTAGCTTTATTAATCATATCTAACCCAAGAAATCTCATTGTATTAATTGATTTTTCCATTATTACACCTACTTATTAATTATTTTTTTATTAAAGATATTATACCATATTTTACAGTTGATAGAAAGACTAAAGAGTTACTTTGTTAAACTGGAAAATTAATATAGTTAAGGATAAAAGCAACCTACAAATCGAGTTCAATGGTATTTGATTAAGTTACTGTTAATTTAGATTAATCAAATTAAAAAAAGTATCCAAAGGGATACTTTTAATTTTTAAATATCAAACTATTCTAAGATAGTAACAACTGATCCAGCACCTACAGTATGTCCACCTTCACGAATTGAGAACTTTGTACCTTGTTCCAATGCGATAGGATGAATTAATTCAACTTCCATTTCAATGTTATCTCCAGGCATAACCATTTCAACACCCTTAGGTAATTGAATAACACCTGTAATATCTGTTGTACGGAAATAGAATTGAGGACGATAGTTTGAGAAGAATGGAGTATGACGTCCACCTTCGTCGTGGCTCAATACATATACTTGTGCAGTAAATTTTGTATGAGGTGTAACTGATTTTGGTTTAGCGATTACTTGTCCACGTTGAACTTGTTCTCTTGAAACACCACGTAATAATAAACCAACATTATCTCCAGCTTGAGCGTAGTCTAATAATTTACGGAACATTTCTACTCCAGTAACAACTGCTTCTTTAGTTTCTCTAATACCAATGATTTCAATTTTTTCGTTAACTTTGATTTGACCACGGTCAACTCTACCAGTAACAACTGTACCACGACCAGTAATTGTAAATACATCTTCAACTGGCATTAAGAATGGTTTGTCTACAGGTCTTTCAGGTAGTGGAATATAGTCATCAACTGCTTGCATTAATTCTAAAATTTTGTTTTCTTGTTCAGGGTCACCTTGTAACGCTTTTAAAGCAGAACCAACGATAATTGGAGTTTCATCTCCTGGGAATTGGTATTCGTCTAATAATTCACGAATTTCCATATCTACTAATTCGATTAATTCTTCATCGTCTACCATATCTGCTTTATTTAAGAATACAACAATTTTTGGAACTCCAACTTGACGAGATAGTAAAATGTGTTCTCTTGTTTGAGGCATAGCGCCATCAGCTGCAGAAACAACTAAGATAGCTCCGTCCATTTGTGCAGCACCTGTAATCATATTTTTTACATAGTCGGCATGCCCTGGGCAGTCAACGTGTGCGTAGTGGCGGTTTTCTGTTGAGTATTCAATGTGAGCAGTATTAATAGTAATACCTCTTGCCTTTTCTTCTGGTGCTGAGTCAATTGATGCATAATCTCTAACTTCAGAAAGGCCTTTTCTTGCTAGTACGGTTGTAATAGCAGCTGTTAATGTAGTTTTACCATGATCAACGTGACCGATAGTACCAATATTAACATGTGGTTTTGATCGTTCAAATTTAGCTTTAGCCATTTTTATATTTCTCCTTTTTTTATTATTTTTCGCTTTTTTTATATGTTTATCGATATTATTTTATAACAATCTTGTAAATATTGCAATAATTAAATCTTTATAGACTAATTATTACGTTTTGTAATAATTTCTTCAGCAATTGATTTAGGACATTTTTCATAATGTGAAAATTGCATTGTAAACGTTGCACGTCCTTGAGAGTTTGATCTTAGAGCAGTTGCATAACCAAACATTTCAGACAACGGAATTTTTGAAGCTACTTTTTGAGCATTTCCTTGTTTTTCTTGTCCTTCGATACGTCCACGTCTTGAAGTAAGATCACCAATAACATTACCCATGTATTCTTCAGGTGTTACAACATCAACACTCATAATCGGTTCAAGTAACGTTGGTGCACATAAATCTTTTGCTTTTTTTAATGCGATTGAAGCAGCAATCTTGAATGCCATTTCACTAGAGTCAACTTCATGGTAAGATCCATCATAAAGTGTAGCTTTGATATCTAATAATGGATAACCAGCAATTACTCCACCAGGTAATGATTCTTCAATTCCTTTGTTAATAACATTGATGTATTCTCTAGGAACTGTACCACCAACAATTTTATCAACAAATTCATAGCCCTTACCAGGATTCGGCTCAAACTTAACCCATACGTGACCATATTGACCTCTACCACCAGACTGACGAACAAATTTTCCTTCGCAGTTAGCTTCTTGAGTTATAGTTTCACGATATGAAACTTGAGGGTTACCTACAGTTGCTTCAACTTTAAATTCTCTTTTCATTCTATCAACAATAATTTCAAGATGAAGTTCACCCATACCAGAAATAATTGTTTGAGAAGTTTCTTTATCTGTGTAAGTTCTAAATGTTGGGTCTTCTTCACTAAGTTTTTGTAAAGCTACACCCATTTTTTCTTGATCTTTCTTAGTTTTTGGTTCAATAGCTACTGATATAACTGGTTCTGGAAATTTCATTGATTCTAATATAACGTGAGAATTTTCTGAAGCCAGTGTATCACCTGTAATTGTATCTTTAAGCCCTACTGCCGCTGCAATATCTCCTGAGTATACTTCATCAATTTCTGTTCTTGAGTTTGCATGCATTTGCAAGATTCTGCCAAGTCTTTCTTTTTTGCCTTTTGAAGTATTCATTATGTATGAACCCTTTTTAGCAACACCAGAATAAACTCTAAAAAATGTAACCCTACCCACAAATGGGTCAGTCATAACTTTAAACGCTAAAGCTACAAACTCTTTATCATCACTATGTTCAATTGAAATAACGTCATCATTTCGATTGAATCCCTGAACTTGTGCAACTTCAATTGGAGATGGTAAATAATCTATAACAGCATCTAAAACAAATTTGATTCCTTTATTCTTGAAAGCAGAACCACACATTACAGGGAAAAATTCAACTGAAAGTGTAGCTTTTCTAATAGCTTTTTTTATTGTTTCAGTGTCTATTTCTTCACCCTCTAAAAAGAGTAACATTAACTCTTCATCAAAGTCACATAACTGTTCAATAAGTCTGTTTCTTCGATCGGCAGCTTCCTTAACTAAATGACTAGGAATTTCAATTTCTTCATAATCTTCTTCCGGATTACCATCAAAATGGTAAGCTTTCATTTCAACTAAATCAATAATTCCTGAAAAATCATCTTCAGCTCCAATTGGCCATTGAATAGCCTCTGCTTTTTCTCCTAATCTCTTGTGGATTGAATCAATAGCAGCTGCGTAATCAGCACCTGTTTTATCCATTTTATTGGCAAATACTAGTCTTGGAACTTTATATTCATTTGCTTGACGCCAAACTGTTTCTGTTTGAGGTTCTACTCCAGCTTGAGCATCCAATACCGTTACAGCACCATCTAATACACGTAATGATCTTGACACTTCCACCGTGAAGTCCACATGTCCTGGGGTATCGATAATATTTACTCTATGATTTTTCCAGAAAGCTGTAGTAGCTGCGGCTGTAATAGTAATACCACGTTCTTGTTCTTGTTCCATCCAGTCCATTTGACTAGCGCCATCATGTGTCTCACCTATCTTATGGATTCTACCTGTATGATATAAGACTCTTTCTGTAGTTGTGGTTTTACCAGCGTCGATATGTGCCATGATACCGATATTACGTGTTTTATCTATACTATATTCACGTGCCATAACTTTTTATCCTTCCTTTAATTAAAATCTATAATGTGCGAAAGCTTTATTAGCTTCTGCCATTCTGTGCATATCTTCTTTCTTTTTAACTGATGCTCCTGTGTTATTACTTGCATCAATTATTTCTTTTGCTAATCTTTCTTCCATTGTTTTCTCATTACGAGAGCGAGAATATTGAACTAACCATCTTAAACCTAAAGTTGTTCTTCTATCCGCTTTAACTTCACCTGGTACTTGATAGTTTTGTCCGCCGATACGACGGCTTCTTACTTCTAGAACTGGCATTATATTATTTAAAGCATCGTTAAATACTACCATTGGCTCTTTGCCGGTAATTTCATTAATTCTTGAAAACGCATTATATAAGATATTTTGAGCAACGTTCTTTTTTCCATCTAACATAATTCCATTTATTAATTTAGTAATTAATTTTGAATTATAAATTGGATCTGGCAAAACATCTCTCTTTACGATTTTACCCTTACGAGGCATAAGTAATTCCTCCTTTCAAAATTCTTAAACATATTTTAAATTATTTTTTTGCTTTTGCATCTTTAGGTCTCTTTGCTCCGTATTTAGAACGACTTTGCATTCTTTTGTCAACAGCTGTTGTATCTAGTGTTCCTCTAACAATATGATAACGAACACCAGGTAAGTCTTTAACACGTCCACCACGAATTAATACAACGCTATGTTCCTGTAAAGAGTGCCCAATACCAGGGATATATGCGTTAACTTCACCACCATTTGATAAGCGAACACGAGCATACTTTCTTAAAGCTGAGTTAGGTTTCTTTGGAGTCATAGTCGCAACTCTAACACATACACCACGTTTTTGTGGAGAACTAACTTCAGTATACTTTTTTTGTAAGCTGTTAAATCCAACGTTCAATTGTGGCGCCTTTGATTTTTTCGTTTTGTTTTGACGACCTTTTTTGATTAATTGGTTTATAGTTGGCATGTACATTCCTCCTTTCATACCCACACACCCGGGAGGTGCGCTTGTCTCATTTTTATAAGGCTGCTCACGCAACCTACTAATAATTAATAATTAAAGCAACAGTATTATACACCACTATGCTAGGTGTGTCAAGCCATTAATTTTAAGACATTTATTTAACCTTTATTATTATATATTATTATAAAAAAAAATCAAGTAAAAAATTATGTTTTTACTAGATTTTTTGTGTTTTTGCTACTTATAATAATTTGTTATGTAATTCAATTTCATTTAAAACAATTGTCAACTGTTCATCACCAATATCCGGAACTAAAAAAAGCGTAAATTTATCATTTAAATCAACATCCAAATTAACAGTTTGCCCACCAATTATTAAAGAATTGTAACTTGCTAATTCTTCATTAAATAATAAAAAATACAATTTTTCTTCAATTATCACCATTTTAAACAACATGGATGCGGTAGCTTCGTCATTTTCATATAATCCATAACCAGACTTTATTCCGCTATCAACATATCCTAGTAAAAATTTTTGAAAAACGTATAAATCATGACCTTCTTCTGTGCTATTTCCATTAGTTTCTGAAAACACTACGATTTGATACAGATCAACCTTAATCGTTTGGACATATTCATTATCTAAATTCATTGGAAATGATTTCAAATAAAATGAAGTTTTTGGAGAAAAACTAAAGCTAGTCAATATTAATGTAATTACCAACATAAAAAACGTATAGATAAGTTTAGCTACAATTCCACGCGGTTTTTTTTTACTAAACCATATAATATAAATCGCAAAAATTATATAAATTAAACCAAAATAACCTAAAACCATAATTATATAACTCCTTTAAATTTGTAGAAAATAAATTTTCACTTAGTTTTTATGCTTGATATATTATTATTTTCTACTTCCGAGTTTCTTTGTTCTACCATGATATATGAACAATACTATTAGTAATATTACGAACGAGGTTGAAAGACTAAAAACATCTCCAAAGGAAAAACTTTGAGATTCAACTATGAACAAATATATATTCCTTACTATAATGTAAAAATCTTTTATAAATAGCAGAATAGCTACATAAAAAAGAATATTTGATTCCTTTATTGAATTTTTTACATTTCTAGTATTGATAATACTTTGTAAAAACTCATCATTTTGTTTATAATTCTTTCTTACTTTATCAATCTCAAATCTTTCAGCTATTGCATTCGCTATTGTTTGAGCACCCTTATAACGATAGATATTGATTTGCCAAATTGATAATGTATTAGCAAATTCATTGCTTAATATTTCATACTCTTTTACATTGATACTCTTATTTTCCTCTAAAGCCAATGAAACTTTATTATTAGTTCGATAGACTGCACTTAATTGCATAACTAAAAGTTCTACGATAAATATCAATAAGCCTTCATACTGCATTTTTTCAGAACTGAAATTTTCACTTAGAACTTGATAGATTGTTGCTTCAGATACATAAATATCACTAAAATCATAAACAGCTAAGTTATCAATCGCGAATTTTTTATATTTTTCTGAAATTATTTTTGTATTCACTACCAATTGTGATTCGTTTGTCTCATTTGCCATATAATATATAATCTCATCTGATTCAGCTAATGTAGATTGTGTTAAACAGGTTTTAGCTTCACCATTTTTGATAATATTATATTCCTCTTGTAAAAAGGCACTTAAATTTGTAAAGCGAGTATTTAAATCTAATACTAATTGTTCTCTTGTTATTTGATCCAATACATTTGTTACATTACCTTCAAAATCACAGATAATACCGGTAAGCACTGAAAGTTTTGTTCTTTCGCATACCGTTATAAATAATTTAATTCTGGCTAAGGATACTACTTCTTTTCCTTTTAATGCATCACCTAAAATAGGAAGAGTGTATTCACCCAAATAGTACCTTTCAAATATATTCGACACTCTTTCAACTAATTCTGATTGAGCAATATCTCTCATATTACGAATATAGTTTATAGCAAAATCATCAATTAAATCACTAGTTTTTAACTTTAAATGTTTATAACTGTCTACAGTATGACAGGGAATAAGAATGAATATATCACTTTTCATATTAGAACTCTCTTAAGAAGGAATGATAGTCTCCAATATAAAGCTTTGCTTTTCCTTCTTCATCATCATAGATTTCTTTAATGAGTTTACACCCAAAGCTTTTCAGTATGTGTTCACCGGCCCCTGATACCGCATATCCACTAATATCAGAAATATTGTAACCATCCTCGTGATAAGCTTTTATTCTCTTTTTGAAAGCTTTTGTCAGCATTCTAAACAAACCATTGCTCTTATAGGTTGGATTTATAACCATCGAAATAATAAAAATATGATGATTTTCTGTTTTAATGAACTCTTTCATATCAACAGGAACAATATTATTATCATAAAGATTATCGCTGCTTAACATACCTTTAAAAAACTGATCTGTAACTGGAAAAAAACAAATATATCCAATAATTGAATCATCTTCATACAAGAGCAGAAATGATTCTGGAATCTTTTTAAATCGTTTTGAATCAC
This sequence comes from Candidatus Izemoplasmatales bacterium, assembly GCA_041672325.1. Taxonomy (GTDB): domain Bacteria; phylum Bacillota_I; class Bacilli_A; order Izemoplasmatales; family Hujiaoplasmataceae; genus UBA2289. The sequence continues at coordinate 2,736 of JBAYZV010000025.1, read as the reverse complement.
TGTCAATGTTCCCAGCCATTTCTTCTGAATAAACCATTTTGTCTAGATTATATACTTTTTCCAACATCTCTAAATCAAACACTTTGGTCTGTTTCACATAATATGTTTTCATTTCTTACCTCAGTAATATAGTTTTCAATAATTTTATCATTTATTTTTCAAAAAAGAAACCGGTGCATGAATAATAGATATTAAATCGTGAATTCAACCTAAAAGTAGCTGCACTAATAATGCTTATGAAGTTCTGATTATTCACGATATTTAAAATTTTAATGATTATATTTACAAAAAAACAAATTATGGTATACTATTTTACTAGGAAGAGGAAGTGGTTTTATGGTAGTATTATCAGCGCCAATGTTTGGTGACAAACATTTAATTGGCGTGCTGTTCGTTGTTATTCTTTTTATATTATTTGGGTCAATTCTTAAAATTTTGAAATATTCTAATAAGCGCAGAATTATTTTTGTTTTTATGATTATTTTTTATGTTTTAGAAATTGCAAAAATGTCGTATTTAATGTATCCTGATGGTTCTTATCCAATATATCAATTACCATTTCATTTGTGTTCTTTACCACTTTATTTATATCCAATAATGTATTTCTTTGACAAATCAAAATTTGTCGAGAACTATATTAAGCCCACTGCTTATAGTTTAGTCTTAATTGCTGGTGTTGTCGCTTTAGCTCTGCCGACTAATATCTTAGGTAATGCAATAAGTTGGTTTCCCTTAAAAGACAATATTTTACCGATTATATCCTTTATTTATCATGGCTTTATGATCTTTTCTTCAGTTTATCTACTAAAATCAAAATACTATAAATTCAACATCCATGATTATCCAAAAACAATGGCGATTGCCATTAGCTTTGCTGTTATAGCGATGATTGCTAATAAATTATTAGACAAAGATTTTATGTTATTGAACCGAGGTTCAGGTTCCCCATTAATGTTTATTATTGAAACATCTAGACCATTATACATTATTGCAATGATAGGTGGTTTTTCAATTTTAACAGGAACAGTTTTCTTAGTAACTGAATTGTTGATTAATCGTTTAAAAGTAAAAGCTGTATTTTCAAAAAGCATGTAATTTGATTTTAAAAAACTAATTTTTATTAATATAAAAAGCACTACTAAATCTAATTTAGTAGTGCTTTTAATTTGTTCTTGTATTAGTTTTTTTACCTTTGTTTTCATACATTATTCTATCTACTTCTTCAATCAATTCCTGTACCGAATGGTGTTTCCCCTCCTTGAAAACATTACAGCCAAAACTGTAATTGATTGGAAAAGGAAATGCTGTTCCTTGATTCAAATGTTCAAATGCATTTTCTAATCTTTCTAAACTACTATCTAATACATTTATATTTTCAATATATTTGACGACAACAAACTCGTCGCCACCAATTCTGGCTATAAAATCGTTTCTATCAAAACAAGCTATCAATTGATTTGAAAATTCTCTTAAAATTTTATCACCAGTTAAATGGCCAAAATTATCATTTATATTTTTTAACCCATCTAAATCAAATATACTTACAGAAAGAACTCTTTTCTTCTTATCAAAAAACTTAATATTGTTTATGTAATTCTCAAAAGCTCCTTTATTCATCAAATTAGTTAAATAATCTATAGCGATTAATTTAGATTGAATAAAAATATAGGCAACAAAAATTGAGAATGCAACTAGTGGTAAAATAATCAAAAGCCCATAATAAAACCCTTGTATTATACCTCCGGTAATTGGAATTATAGTGAAAAAAACTAAAGGAAAAAATTTATCATCTCTAAGCTTATTACGATTTATAACAACCATTATAATCGGTAAAACTAAATAGAAATACTGTAGTATAATTGAAAGAAAATATAAATCTCCTCGATGATAAATATTATTAACATCTACATAAAAATACAACGGAAAGAAAATGCTTAAAAATGATATAACTATATGAACAACAATAGGAATCAATATCAAATAATATGTGCGACTTTTCTTCGGTAATTCTCCTTTTATTAATAAAAATGAATATTTAAACCAACTAATCATCACAAATGAAGGTAACACAAAAACAAGAAACGATAAAATATTCATTAACCACATGTTCCATGTTCCTGAAATACCGGATAAATATTCATGCCCTATATCAACAACAAGCATGGCGATGGAAATAAGAACAATCTTGCGGAACAAACTATCAGCTGCTATGTTATTATATTTTTGTTCAACCATATTTATATAGATTGCTATTAGAATAGCTATCATAAATATGTATAAATAAATCACTTGGTCCATAATAGATCTCCATTAAATGTATTAGAATTATCATCATTACTTCGCACTAATTTCACTTAGATTATATCACTTAAAGATAAATTAATGTAGTGATTATATAATATTTTGATTTAGAACATAAAAAAAATCCTTGATACTTAAATCAAGGATTTTATTATTAATTTTAGAAAGACAGCCTGGCAACGTCCTAGTCTCGCACGTAAGTACTACATTCGGCGCTGAAGTGCTTAACTTCTGTGTTCGGTATGGATACAGGTGTGTCCACTTCGCCATCGCCACCAGACTATAGTCTTTCAAAACTGAATAAATTGTATATTGCAAAGTTAAGTCCTCGACCTATTAGTACCAGTCAGCTAAACACGTCACCGTGCGTACACACCTGGCCTATCAACCTCATCATCTTTGAGGGGTCTTACTTATTTAAAATAATGGGAAATC
>JBAYZV010000024.1:0-16374 GCA_041672325.1 Candidatus Izemoplasmatales bacterium | reverse complement strand
ATCGCGCAGCTCAATGGCGAACAGGGTTATATTTATTGGTTATTTATGGTTCATTATCTTACCCCTGAAATTTTGTCTTGACAACCGAGCCACTATAGTATTTAACAAGCTCGGCTAAGTTTACGGGTCTACAAATAGGTGAAATAGTACTTATAAAAGCAAAAGATTTTAATGAAATAAAAGAAAGTGTAATTCCTTGCAACGGTCAAACCGTAACGGCGAGCGAATACCCACAGTACGCGAACGCCATTTTCCCGAACGCGCCCAGTTACACCGTCCCCGACCTTTCCGGGCAATCACCCATAGAAGGGGCGCAGTATTGTATCGCCATAGATGGGAGATATCCTTTTTACGAATACCTTCCGGCAGGTAAAATGAGGTGTAAAGGCTGCAACCAGATCGTACCCGCCGGGAAATATTGTATAGAGTGCGGCACTAAAAACGATTAAAAGTTAACATCATTATAAATAAAAAAAACGGCATTTATAAATGGTTCTAATCATATATAAATGCTTTTTTTGTTTAAGTAGTGGAATATAAATCATTAGGAAACAAAATAAATCAACAGCTTATCCGGGATATCCTTACAAAGCTACGATTGAACTTCCCTTTTGTGCTGAAGATGGATACCGATATGACCTATTCCCAAAATAACTACCAAACAAGCAAAGCGGGCTATAGGATTTTGCGTAGAGTGGCTTGTTTTTTATGTTTTATCATGCGGTCAATTACTCATTGAGCTTAATAAAAACAATGGTCTGTTCTTTTAAAGATATTTTACCTACTTTATAACCATATTCCGTTAATTCCTTTTTATAATTCAAAAAAGAATGGTCAATCGGTATTCCGGCGATATCTTTTATTTCATCAAAAGTCAGCTTAAATGACTGGCTTCTGTTTAGATGTATGTATTCCCACAAAGAATTGTATTTGCTCATTTTAAAATCATTTCCCTTTCGGAAAAGCGGAGCTTATTTATAAAAAACTTTTACAGTCACCGCTTCCCGCTTTTTACCTATGTTTCTTTTTGCTCCATACATACTTTATTCCGCCCTGCCTTCTTTGCCGCGTAAGCGGCTTTATCCGCGCGATCGATAATATTTTCATAATTTCTGACCGTTTCATCGCCGCAATAGGCAACCCCGATACTGACGGTTGTGTAAAATCCGACCGTGTCCGTTTTCTGTATTGAAATCCGCAGGCTTTCCGCGATTGACATCAGCTCTTTGTCGTCATATCCATACGCCATTGCTACAAACTCCTCGCCGCCGTAGCGGTAGAAGCGCAGCCGAAAATTCTGCGCGAAGTTTAGCAGCGTTTCGCCCAAATGGCTAAGATATTTGTCGCCGGCGATATGGCCGTAGTTGTCGTTAAAATCTTTGAAATGATCGATATCAATCATTAAAATCCCGGACGGTTTTTCCGCGCCCGCCGTCTCCAGTTCCGCCAGAGTTATAAACAGCTTGCGCCGGTTATAAAGGCCTGTCAGCACGTCGGTCTCTTTCTCAATAATCAGTTGGCGGCTGGCCTCAAAGCTTTCCAGACGAACGCGAATCATCATTTTTCCAAGATAATAGCCAAGAACGGCGGAACATAGGCAATTAATCGTATCGTCAAGCGCAAACAGGGGTTTAAGATAACCCGCCATGACGGTTGACACCACCAGCCAAAAAACCAAAACCAACCTTATTCGGCGTATATTATCTATAAAGCTGATTGGCATGAGGATAAATCCGCCCAGCAAAATTGTCGCCCGCATATCGGGGGAGTGGATTACGCTGAGATATATTCCAAATACAAACAATATTGAAAAACTTATATGTAACCCGGTAAGCGTATATTTTTTTACAGCCGGGATTTTAAACAGGATGAACAATATGAAAAACGACAAAAATGTCAGCAAGTAAGCGGGGACCGCGTTAATTTTGGTCTTGCTGAAAGGCACGGCCGCCAGCGGCAGTAAGGTTAGCACCCATCCTATGGGCAACAGCGTGGCAAGCGCTTTTTTGTTGTACGCGTCAATCGCGTCTTGATTATCGGCCGCAAACCGCTTGTAAAGCTTGTCTTTGTCTCTATACGCGTTTAGCCATTTTTTCATACTTATGAATATCCTTTTGAATAATCTATTGATAAAACTTACACCTCAAGCAGATATTTGCATACATATTCAAGGATAATAAGTGCAGGCATCTTAAGCGGTTTGGGGCGCTTTTCTGTATTGCATTTGGCTATATCAACTCTTTACTAACTAATTCATAACCCCACATTGAAGGTTTCAAGGCTTCTTCCGATAAAAGCACACGGGGCTCTTGCTGTTCCTCAAAGCGTTTCATAAAAGCATTATGGCCCACACAGTAAAATTCTATATGAATATCCCAGTTAGTTCGAATCAAATACAATTTCCCATTCCTTACCTCCATCTGTATCTTACCTGGAAGATATGTTCCGCAATAATTCTCCAACTCGGTGATTGACACTGGATATTCGTCTAATTTTAATGATGGCTTTACGTCCATTCCATAAAGAATATCCGCGATTGAATTACCCAGTCGATATTGATTAAGAGATTCAGCGTTAGATAAGATGATAATACAAATATCATCTTCAAAATAATTTTGCATATAAGTAGAAACGCCAAGATAGTCTCCGCCATGCGAATATCGTATCGCCCCATTTATATTATGGCGTTCCAGCCCGTAACAATAATGATTCAAATTTTCCTTAAAATATAAGGTGTAGGCTTGTTGGGAAAGCAATTCACGGTTTTTTAAGCATAAGTACCATCTTTGAAGATCATCACAATTCGTAACCAAAGCACCGGCACCGATATGAAACAAATTATTTGTATAAGGCGCTCTGATTAGTTTATCATAATCATACATATAATTTTCGGCTTTTTGTTTGATTATAGTTTTACCGTCATCGAACTCTGAATACCGCATATCTAAAGGTTTAAAAATATTTTCGTGGATAAAATCACTAAACTTCGCCTTTGATACATATTCAATTATCCAAGCAAGCAAATTGTAATTAGAATTATTATAGTCGAATTTTGTTCCGGGACATACATCGGTATCTTTGCATACCCATTTTGTAAAATATTCAATTTTATTGTATGGACTTCTGTCTGCTCCAACAAAAAAATCGTCTTCAAAATTATATAAATTATATAACCCGGATGTGTGCGTCAATAAATGATGTACAGTAATATCCGGACGAATCTGCATGTTTTCAGGTAGATATTTATTTGCTTTTTCGTCTAACTGCAATAATCCTCTATCATATAAAAGCATTATTGAAAATCCTGTAAACTGCTTGGTCATAGAGCCAATAGTAAACCGTGTCTGCATAGTATTTGCAACATTAAATTCTAAGTTTGAAAAGCCGCGACTCGTCTCAAAAATGATTTTACTGTTTTTAACAACTCTTATTACTCCCGAAAAATCCCAATAGTTGATTTCTCTTGAAATAAAGGCGTTTAATTTTTTTTGGAGAGAACTCATTATGTATGACCTCTTGTTTTTCGACTAATATATTTTGGTTATTTCACTATTCCAACGCACACGCAAAATTCAAAAACATCTAATCTGTACACTGCCGAAGCGGGATATAATAATTGCCGCCATCGGTTGAAATCTGCCCTTTATGACTGTTTCTAATGTCTACAATAATATTATAACAAATTTGTTTAAAATATCAAGATAAAAACTTCCCGCCGTTCTCGCCGAATATGATGAGCGGCTTATCGGGCGGGTGGTTGGAAAGGTCACGGTCTACAGCGGCAAACAAATTGCCGCGGACAAATTGACCGTGGGGTTCAAATCAGGCGTGATGGTGGGGGGGAATAAAACTGACAGCGAACAAGACACCCCACAAAATTGGTGAGGTGCTTTGCGCCTTTTCGAGGTCGTTTATTAATGATCCCTTGATATGTCGTGCTTTCTTATATCAACCAATTTCTTCAATGCCACGATCTCTTCCGAGTTGGGGTTATCAAATCGAAATGTTGTGCCATTACACACCGGAGTAAATACTTGACCAAATAAATTAACAGTTAATCCGCCTCCGCAAGTACCTATATCTACATGTTTATAGGCAACTCCTTTTATGCTTTCCTCCAATGGAAAATCAGCAAAAGCGGATGAGTTGTAGTTATCAGACCAGAAAACCCATCCTTCAGGTTCAGTTTCATCTTTTACCGGATTATGCCCATTAAATAGTATAAACCCTATAAACTCATTTTGGTATTTTACATACCAATATTGCTTATCACGCAAATAATCTGTTGTACTAAGTTCAAATTGCATACCTTGGCTTTCAAAATATACAACTAAATCAATTGCATTTTTTACTGCTTCTCCGGTTAAGGAAGTATGGATATGACTTTTTATACTCTGTGAACTCATTTTTGCACCCCCGTATAATATTTATTCGCAATTATAATTTATTGAGTTGCTTATTTCTTATAAACGCCGCTAATCTCGATTTTTAAACAACCATAAGGACGGTTCCTGCGGTCGCACAAGAATTTTGTGGCATCTTAATCTTCCACGAAAATTGTTTGTCTATTTATCCCCCTGTGAATTTTATTTGTCAACCGAGGGAATCGTGCCTACGTTTTCGGGTAGGGCGGGGGCTTGCCCCCGCCGAAACGAAATTAACGGACATAGGCAAAATTGGTTCTTTTTGTCGGCGGGAGCAAGCCCCCGCCCTACACTGATCGATATTTAATAATATTATAACAAATTTGTTTAAAATATCAAGATAAAAACTTCCCTCCCCTCTCGCCGAATATGATGAGCGGCTTATCGGGCGGGTGGTTGGAAAGGTCACGGTCTACAGCAACAAACAAGTTGCCGCGGGTTTCCCCGCGGCATTTAAGTTATTAAAGTTTTTATTCGTCGTTTTTAATATCAGTGCTTAAATCGTTATAAGTTATCGTTTTGAAATCCAGCCATTCAAATATTTCATGATTAAACGGTTTCATTTGTAAACCGTTTTGTTGAACTATTGTTACCATCCATTTGTCATCAATAATTATATGAGCAAAGCTAAGTCTGTCTTCGTTGTCTTCGGAAGGATTACAATCATGATAAATATATTCAACTGTACTACCATTGACAGTTTTTGATGAGGAAGAATACCATTCATCATAATTTCGTTTTTTTGAATAATATGATTTAAAATAATTTTTACTATCTAAATTACGATCACTTTTGTTTATAACTCTAATATATATATATATCTTATTAACAGCCTGATATTTCTCGGTATATTCGTCTTTGTTATCACACTCGAAAAATAATGATAATAAAATACCGGTCTCTTTCGCGGTAATATTTATACAGCCATCGCGCAATTTATATATATCGTTCTTAAAGAAAGGTAATATAATTCCATCCTCTTTTTTTATGATACCTAATACGTATTGGCTCCCCGCATAATCGTCACCGCCATTATTGACCCATGTTTGGAATTCGTCCGCTGTGTAAAACCAATAATACATAGGTTGCTCCACATGATTTATTGTATTTGGATAATCTTCCGGGTCAACGGCACAGGTATAATACGGGTATCCGCCTATTCTAACTAAACCAGATTCTTCGGATTGTCCTGCGGAGTAGGCGTCTTTGAAAAAGGTATAATCCTTACTGTAGTCTATTGACAGTATTTTTCTTTCCTGACCTTCAATATATTCGTCATAGACTATCAGCACCAGACCGTCCGAGCAAAGATGAAGGGAGCAGAAGGCGTAATCCTTGACAAATCTTGCGCCGGGGTCGATAGCAATAACATCCTCAAGCGTATCACCGGCCGAAAGGATGTTGAAATCATTCATTTTCATGGGCTTTTCTACATATGCGAAATGAGTGACAGTTTCATGTGGGAAAGGTGGTGCATCAGTATCGATATTTGCTTTGCGTATAAAAGCATAGAAATAACCACCCTCTTCGACTTGAAACATCCGGTAGTAAAAACTGTTGTCAATGTTCTTTTCGCAATCAGAAACATAATCTTCCGGTGATCCGGTAGTTGATCTTGAGGGAACAGAAGAGAAAAAATCATGAATATGTAATTTGAATTTACTGTATCTTTCCTCCACAAAGTCGCGTGTTACGGTTGCTGTTACAGTAGGTTCGGTTTGTTCGCTTGTATATAAATAATGTGAACCTTCGTCCTCTTGCGAGGACATTCCTTCTTTTCCGGCGTTGCAGGCATATATAAATAAAACATTGAAAATAAGAATAATAAATATTACTTTTTTCATATATAAACCCCTTTCGTTTTTACCGTTTGTCTGATAATTGTATTTGGCAATACGGTTCATATTTTTGACCGATTAATACACAGTACCTCACTTCAGGTCGGACTGCCTGTTATTTCCTATATAAAATAAACGTTTTAAAAAGGAATTTAGTTTCGAGTGATCATTAATGTTTACAAATATTTAACAAATAGTAAAAGCCGTTTCGTTTATTTAATTAATTATACATCCTTTTCCTAAATATAAAAAATTACCATACAATTATTACCATTTTTGTTTGCTGTGATTGAGCATAGAAATTATCCGTGATATAACGGAATATGACGAGTCCCTTGTCCGGCGGATGGTTGGAAAGGTCACCAAATAAATGGAATAACTCTATACCTTACTCGCTTTTTATATTCTAAGTATCCTGCCAAATCTTTTTCTAATATTTGTTCTTCATTTTTAATTCTTTTAACCATAATTACAGGATATATTAAAAAAATAACAAATGAAAACAAAGAGCCAAGTACCAAAGGCATAGACAAAAACAGCAATATTGAGGATGTATACATCGGGTGCCTTACAACCCCGTATAGCCCGGTATCTATTACCCTTTGGTTTTCTTGAATTTCTATTGTCCTCGATAAATATGTATTTTCACGTAACACCTCCGCGTAAAGCAGATATGCAAATAGAAATAAAACAGTCGCCGGTATCACAAGCCATTTAGGCAATACAAGCCATTGATAACGATAATCTAACCCGGAAACAATAAAACCGCAGAGAAATATCAGACTGCCAAATAAAATAACATTTTTCTGTTCGGTTTCTTTTTCTTTTGAATTAAGCCGCTTTCGCAAAAGCTCCGGGTTCTTGAACATCAAAACCGCGCCTATGATAAACATCGGGATAAAAAGTATCCCAATTAACAGCCACGCGTTCCAATAATTGAGCGTTCCTGCCGGAAAAAACAATAACGCGGCTGCCAATAAAACCCCTGACAGATATTTTCCGATTGCTTGAATTAATAATTTTTTATCCATTTATACCGCCTTAAACTTTGATGGATTTATTCCCGCGAAAGTACCGCTTAAATGAAATATTTACTGTACTTAATGATATTTTTACCTAAAATTTTTGCTTGTTCTAATCTGTGAGGTTGATATAAAATATCTCCCGGTTTATAAGCTGAAGCTGTTTCTTCGTTCAGTTCGCCAGACTAAAAGAAACAGAGCCATTAATTAAAGTGCTTTTTAAAACCTTTTACAACCGAAAAAATAAAAACAAACCCAATAATCGCGAGTCCCCCCCAGGTAAGGACTGTTGCTTGCCATCCGATTTTTTCAGCTAATAGGGCGATTCCATAAATCGAGGTAGAACTGCCGATATATACAAAACTGTTCACTAATCCCGAAATTGTCGATACATTTCCGAATTTTTCAAATCTGCCGCAGAGCAGTCCGATAATTAAAAAATTCGCCCCATCCATGCAAGTGACAATAAAAGCAAGAAGTATCACCGACAGAATTGTACTGACATTTGAAACGAAATAAAGCACAAACGCTGAAACAGACGCGGCAATATAAAAAGTTGACGCGCAAGCCGCCTCGCTTTTGAAAAAACGATAATAATACTTGAGTACAAAAGGATACGCGACAATGCTTATTATCGGCAGTAAAATACTTGTAAAAATTGCTTTGCTTGCGCTTGTGCCGAAATTTTCCGCTATATAGTTTGGTATCCACGACATTATGCTGTCACGAAGCGCGCCAAGGACTATAACGGAAATAAGAACGCCCGTTAAAAGAGGTATGATTTGACTCGGCATTTTAATGGCAGAGCCGGCGTCCTCAATACAGCATTTGTTTCCATTTATGTCTTTAGCAGGCTTAAGATTTATATTTTCCTCAGAATATGAATATGCTTTTATTTTGTTGTAATTTAATATAAAGATAACTGAGGCAACAATGGCGATTGAGGCGGTAATAAAAAAGTCGTACCGCCACCCTATTGTTGTCGTGCAGACAAACGCAAGCGCGAAAGTTAAAATTTTACCGAGCGCGCTCCCGCGCGTGACTATTAAAATGGATTTTTGATAATCGGTTTTATTGCAAGCGTCGGATAAAATCTTTACTACAGGAGGCCAAAGCATTGCCTGCGAAAGGCCGTTGAGCCCCCATATTACGGCCATTTGTGAAATAGATGAACAAAAAGGGATAATTATATTCATCAAAGAGGACACCGCAAGTCCGCCGAGAATTAAAATTTCCGGTTTGGTTCGGTCGCCAAGAAAGCCGCTGATAAGTTGTCCGATGCCATATAAAACAAATAACGCCGTTGTCACCGCGGCAATTGAGGATTTTTCCCAACCTGTTTCCCGAATTATTTCAACCGTAACGGCAGCAAAGTTTAAACGGATGAGATATCCGGCAAGATATGTAAACGCGCAAGTTAAGGCAAGTTTTTTTATTTGCCTTGGATTGTTTAGTTTATTCATTTTGGTAAGTTTTCCAACAACCAGAGGGGCGGTTCGTGTAGCCGCGCAAGAATTTTGTGGCATCTTCATCTTCCGCGAATATTGTTTGTCAATTTATCCCTCTGAGAATTATATGGTATATTCCTTTCTTGCTTTTCTGTTTGGCAGTCCTTGGCACGATTTCATACACCCAAAGAAAACTATATCCGAAGCGGTGCTATTTGTCAACCGGTAGAACTGCCCCTGCGGGTTCGGGTAGGGCGGGGCTTGCTCCCGCTGAAACGAAATTAACGAACATAGGCAAAATTGGTTCGCTTTGTCGGCGGGAGCAAGCCCCCGCCCTACACTGTCGGATATTTATGAGGATGAGTCCACCGTCTGATTGATAATGCCAATCAGGATGGAATTACAAGTCGGGCGTGATGGTGGATGTAAAAGAATAGACCAGAAAACGAGCAAGGCACTCTACGAAAATTATTGCAAAGAGTGCCTTGTTCGTATAACTAACATTTTTCTGCTTGAATTATACAATAATATTGCATATCACCTGCAACGGGAAGCCTGTCATAAGGATTTTCTGCCCAAATAGCTTTTGCTACAATAGTTGAAGCAACATTTATGAATCCGGCATTCTTTAACTCTTGTGTTAAAAACTCCTCTACCATTCCTTTTTCAAGCCCCATACTTTTTGCAAGTTCGAAACTTTTACTGCCCTTATCAATATATGTGCCCTCAATTATAAGCTTGCCTTTTGGCTTCAATACTCTATACATTTCTTTTGCAACTTTATCGCTTTCCGGTATGTTTCCAAAAGCTGCGACAGATGTTATATAATCAAAGCTATTATCCTTGAAAGACATGTATCTTCCATCAGTAGCTATATAATAAACTCTTGAATCATCAGTTTTTAACTTTTTGCGAGTCATAGCTAAAATTCGCTTATCTATATCAGTGCATATGATTGAAAAATCTTTTATTTCGGCATTTAATAATCTTTGAAGATTTCCCCCCATGCCTGTCGCGAGGTCACAAACAACACCAGTCAATGAATTAATTAACTGATCCATAAAATCGGCTTGCTTACGCTGGGCTTGTTTTGTTTCGTCAGATATTCGTGAAAAATAATCTTTTACCAAATCTGGCTGCGATTCATCATTTAAATTATTACTCTGGATTTCTTCCTTCTCAATGTCTTCATCGGTAACTCTCCATAGAATCTGTTGGTCTCCTGACAAATTTTGAGACACAACTTCATAAACACCATATTTATGTGAGTAAACATGATGGCAGTTATAACACTCAAGGTTCTTGGATAAGCAAAAATGACAAACTGGGCATACAAGGAAATCTTTAATGTTCATGAAAACTCTCCTTAAAATTATAATATTTAAATATAAATACACATAATTAATATAAAATCTAACCCGTCCACACAACCTCAAAAACTTCCGAAAAACCTCTAACCTGACCACTCATCAACGCTGACATCTATCCTGTGTACCCGCCGAGTACCGACATCTAACCTGACCACTAACTAAACAAGTCATATGTTTACTCAGTTTTTATATAAGCAAAAAGGATGCCGCCCGAGTCAATCATGGTAGAAAATTAGTTAATCACTTGTCATTTTAAGCTGATTGCATATTTCTCTAAATGCATCGACTTCCGATCCGTTTTCTTCAGCAATCTGTCGTAATATAGACTTATTAAATAATTCTCTTCCGGCGCTAACTCCCTCTGGACAATCCAATGCCATTTGGGAAATAATATGCTCATGATTCGGCAAGTTTTTATCGAGTTCATAATATGTAGCTAAGGCTAATTGTACCGCTTCTAATTCTGCATGTGGACCCTCTACAATAATATTTTTTGATTTAACATATCCGCTATGCTCATTATATTTAACAGCTCCTGCATATCTATCTCGCGCTGCGAACTTGAAATGTCGAATATTGCCCATAACAATTGCACCAAAACAAAGTATACACGGTTCGGTTGTGCTGTATAGAGTATAAGATCGGATGTTTGGGTGCTCTTTACGTTTTAATTGGACAATTGCATTTATTTCTGCATGGGCAAGGCTACTTCCGTAAATAACCGGTGCTTCGGTCTGTTCAACGAAAATCATATTTTGTCCTAATGAAACGAGTTCATTGTTTTCATTTAATATAACTGCTCCGATTGGAATTGTGTTTGAGCAAAAAGCATTCCATGCTTTGTTAAAAGCCATCTGCCATCCGAATTCAAGTTCTTCCCAAGTCATAATATCCCTCCTAAATGTGTAAGTTGTGTTGTATATTTAGTGGATGTTCGTACCAATGTTTTATACCAACATCTATCCCAACCACACAACCCTGCCAAATCTGAAAAACATCTATCCCGTCCACTCGCCAAGCCCCAAAATGGCGAAACATCTATCCTGTACACTCGTGAAGCGGTGACATCTAAATCGTTCACTCGCGACTGAAATTCACCCTCTGGACTTGTTCCCGCGAAGCGTTATTTTGGCGATTTGCGAGACTTTGCTTAAACCCTTAAAACCAAACAATCGACTTGTTTCATAAATCAATTTCATAGACCATTCTTCTTTTTTCCTTGTCATGTAACACCAATCTGAAACCTGCTGATATAAGCATTTTTTGCGAAGCATAATTATCCTCATAGCATCCTGTATTGTAGATTTTCTTTATCTCAATTTCTTTTGCTCTCTTGACCAATGCCGACATCACCTTTTTACCAATACCAATTCCACGATATTTTTCTACACCAATTTCAATAGGCGGATTGTTTTCAAGAAGCGTAACATCGCCGATAGCAACATAAGTATTGTTTTCAAAAACCTCAATAAAGTAAAGTTCTCCGCTTTTATTCAAGCTGTTAAGTTTTTTAGCAACCCAATTTTCATCAAGGCGTTTATTGGGGTCGGTGATGCCTTCCGAAAATTTACGCACAACGTCATCTTGATACCATGTGTATGCCTGCAGAAAATTTCCATCATATTTCCTAAGTCTTAGTTGATTATCAATCTGAATAATGTCTGGCTGCTCTATTCCTTGAAATGGCATTTTTATTACCTCCAATCTAAATTAACAATTCACCCTCGACATCAATACCACGCACTCCACGTGGCTCGAGAGGACAGAATGAATGTCTTTCGAACTGTCCGTTCTCGGAAACATATCCACGGCATTTTTGGCACTATCGGTAAGCGGAAATATATCAACAAGATTCATTTCATTTTTAAGGCCTTATCGATAGCTTCTTGTATAATTTTGTGGCAACATAACCCCAGTGGATTGTTTTCCTTACAATTAGAATCTTTCATAGCTCCAGTTATGGCATTCACTTCTTTTACTGTTTTTGCACCGTGTTTAATTACAGCCTCAATTACTTGTTCTTCTGTAACTTTACTGCAATAGCATGCATACTTAGGATTTGCATCTTTTTTAAACCATAATGGGACTTTAACCTGTCGTTTATTAAACTTGAGATTAGCTTTCCAATTATAGTAAGTAATATCACATTCTTCATTCATACATAAATAATAATCGTAGTCACCAATTTGTTCTATCAACTCATCACTTACTATATGTTTTACTGTAATATTTTTTACATAAGTACCCTTGATTCCGCAAACCGGACACAATTTATTTTCCAACTCACATGAAGATTTGCTTGAGCTTTCATAGCAGCATTTATTCAAATTTTGACCTCCCATTCAATTCTTTCTTACATATTATGTGCATAAATAATAGCTATTTTTAGACAACACTAACCTTTAAAACGCCAATTACTATACTTGCAATTGGCGTTTATAATCATTATGATTTTAGTCTTTCTTTTAGCTCTTTAATCTTTGTCTCTATTGTAGATATTACTTTTTTAAATTCCTCATCACTCTTTCCGGTAGGATCATCAAGTCCCCAATCCTCGCGGTGCTTACATGGCAGATATGGGCATTCCACATTGCACCCCATCGTAACAACGATATCTACTGGAGGGATTTCATCAAGTAGCTTAGAACGTTGGGTTAATTCCATATCTATATTATATATCTCTTTCATAAGCCTAACTGCATCTTGATTGATTTGAGGTTTGGTTTCAGTACCGGCAGAATAACTTTCAAATACGTCACTCGCAAAGTGTTTACCAAGAGCTTCTGCTATTTGAGACCTACAAGAGTTATGGACGCATATAAATGCTACCTTTGTTTTAGTATCACTCATAATTTTTCCTCCTTTATTTTGCATCTGGCTTTGGAAACCAGTGCTTTGTATTATTTGCTATTTTAACCAGAATTAGCATAACTGGCACTTCAGTTAAAACACCTACGGTAGTGGCAAGAGCTGCAGGAGATGTAGTACCGAAGAGCGCAATGGCAACAGCCACCGATAGTTCAAAGAAGTTTGACGCTCCAATCATTCCTGCTGGTGCTGAAATATCATGTGGAAGCTTCAGCAACTTACATACGAAATATGCAATGAAGAAAATGAGGAATGTTTGAAGTATAAGTGGTACTGAAATAAGAATAATATGCAACGGATTGCTCAATAAAGCTTCAGCTTGGGTAGCAAATAAGAAAATCAACATAAGCAATAATCCAGCAGTCGTAGCACCATCAAACTTAGGCAAAAATTGCTTTTCAAAATACTTAAGACCTCTTTTTTTAGAAATAAATACTCTTGTTAGAATGCCCCCTGCAAGGGGGATTACAACAAACAGTATAACAGATAAAATCAATGTATCCCAAGGAACCGATACATCACTGATCCCCAGTAGAAATTTAACAATTGGTATAAAGGCAACGAGAATAATCAAGTCGTTTGTTGCTACCTGTACTACTGTATAAGCAGGATTACCTTTCGTTAATGTGCTCCATACAAAAACCATTGCGGTGCATGGTGCCGCACCAAGAAGTACCGCTCCTGCAAGATATTCCTTGGCAAGATCGGGAGTAATAAAGTTCTTAAAAATTATATAGAGAAAAAATGATGCTATTGCATACATTGTAAACGGCTTAACAAGCCAGTTTACCACCCATGTTACATATAAACCTTTTGGATTTTTACCAACATTTTTAATGCTTTTAAAGTCTACCTTCATCATCATTGGATAAATCATTACCCAAATTAATACAGCTGTCGGAATTGAGACTTTCGCATATTCAAATTGATTTAGGAATGCAGGTATTCCCGGCACAAATTTGCCTATAAAAACACCCACTATCATGCAGAGAGCTACCCAAATGGTTAAATATTTTTGAAAAAATCCTATTCCTCGTGTCTCTTCATTGCTCATATACTTACCTTCTTTCTAAAAATTCTCTAACTATCTACTACTCACATTTTATATCTTTTCTTCTAATCCAAGCCTCAAGACTGCTCAGGTCAGATTTAAATGGTTCCTTTGACCGAATATTTTCAAGTATAAGGCTATCCAAAAACTTATTATTTATGTTCCGTATAGCTGAATAGTACACCCACTGAGCTTGTTTTCGATCCTCTACAAGCCCTGAGTTTTTTAAATATCTCAAGTGCCTTGAAGCTTTAGTTTGCGTTATGCCCAATGTTTCAACAATATCACAAACACAAAGATCTTTAATATATAGTAAATTCATAATTCTTAATCTAGTTTCATCCGACAAGGCTTTCAAGACATCTACAATATTTTCCACTCATATACTCCTTTCTTTTATATATTTGCTTATGCGAATACACAAATATTATACACCATATCCTATTTAAATAAAAGCCTTTTTATATTTCTTAAGTAAAAAAGTAAGAAGCCGATTACTAAACTTCCTACTTTTTACACTTTAATATTCTCTTATTTTAATACTATACAACCTCCGCAGCATATCTCAACACATATCCCACAGCCGTCACATTTTTCATAGTCAATTTCCATACGTGAACCAAGTGGCTCATCGGCATCCTCAACCCATGTAATTGCGCAAGATGGACATTCCTTCATTGGCCTGCAGATTCGGTCGGTTATCAGAAGCACATTTTGTTTTTCAATGTACGCTTTCATACTTATCCTCTTACTTTTTGTAGTATCTTCACTACCTCTTCCGTTTTTAGAACTTTACCGTAGGAAACAACCTTTCCATCCACAACCAAGGCCGGGGTTGTCATCACTCCATATGCCGCAATCTGCGAAAAATCGGTTATATGGTCAATTGTTGTATCCATACCGAGTTGATCCAAGGCAGCTTTTGTAGCCGCTTCAAGCTGATTGCATTTTGCACAACCGCTTCCGAGTATTTTTACAGACGCACCTTCCACCTTTGCACTCTCGGCCTTTGCCATGCTTTCAGTGTCACAGTTGCCACCACAGCAGCAACCCGAGGTTTCTTCTTTTTTCTTTCCAAAATTAAACAATGCCATAATTAATCTCTCCTTTTATTAATTAATTTAGAATCCTAGGTAGAACATATAAAAGCCAATGATTAAAATTAAAAATCCCATTGTATTTTTAAGTATAGTGCTTGCTTTGCCATATTTTTCGCTGGCGGACAGCTTTTGAACAAAGCCTATTGATGTTCCAGCTATAACCGCAAGCATGCCATGCCCGATTGAATAAAGGAGTAATAATAGTATACCCCATAGGACACTTCCTTTACCTGCAACAATAGCGAGTAATGCAATCAGCACCGGTGTAGAACAAGGTGAAGAAAAAATTCCGCCCAGGATACCTGCTATAAATGCACCGACAAATCCCTTCTTTGTATTTTTAGCAAGCAGGTAACTTGAAGGAATAACCTCATATATTCCCCATGTCTGCAAGGCCATTAATACCATAAGGATGCCAAGTATAATGTACCACCAAGATGCTGAAGTACCAATTAAACGACCGGCAAGAGAAGCGATAACTCCCAGTACTGTGAATGTCACAGCAGCTCCCGTCGCAAAAATAACAGAAAACCAGAAGGCTCTTTTTGTATCACGTTGCCCAGTACCCCCCACATAACCTACAACAAGAGGGATACTCGACAAGGAGCAGGGAGTAAACGAAGTGAGGATACCTGCCAAAAGTGCCAGCAATGGTGCGAGCCATACATTTTCAATAATAATTTTGGATAAATTTTCTAGAATCTCGGTCATTCGGTCACCCCCATGTCAGCTAGGATAAGACGCATCTGTTCTTCTGTTAAACCTCCTTGATGAACAGTGTAGGCATGCTCTTCTGTTTCTTTATAGCTATACATAGTGAACTCAATACCAATATTATCGCTTGGTATATATGGCGTTCCATCAGAATTGATGAACACTTGTGTTGGAATTACTTGTATCGGAAAGTCCCTTGCAGCATCGCCATTTTTCCAAACGTCAACAAACTTTATAATTGCTTTGCCTTGCATTTCACTATTTATTTTTTTCAGTACGGGAGCCATTTCCTTACATGGGATACAGGAATCAGCACCGAAGTCAATGATAATTGGTACGCCATATGATGTTAAAATTTTCAAGTCAACGGCTGTTGTTTCCAGAACAAAGTCTTCTTCATTTTTTGGGGTTACAAGATTGTCTGAACCTTTATTGCCCAAAGGGGTTGTTTGTGTTCCCGAACCATTCTCATAATTTTTAATAACCCATATACCTGCAATCACCAATATAATACAGAGAGGGATAATTATTTTTCCAAG
>JBAYZV010000023.1:0-16795 GCA_041672325.1 Candidatus Izemoplasmatales bacterium | reverse complement strand
GAAGGCGCAGAAGTCTTAGGTGTTGCTGAAATAATGCCATATTCAAATGGGTTAAATCGTAATATTGTTCAGTGTTTAAATGACTTTGATATTCCTCTTTATTTATCACATACTGTTACTAAAATTGAAAGCGATGAATTTAAGTGTTTAAAAGCAATCACTATTAGTGAAGTGGATGAGAGATTTCAACCAATAAAAAATACTGAAATGTGTTTTGAAATCGATACTTTATTATTATCTATCGGTTTAATTCCAGACATTACATTACTTGATGAAATAGAACTTGAAAAGGATTCATTAACTAAAAGCATTAAAATAAATCAAGCATATGAAAGCAGTGAACCAGGCCTTTTTATTTGTGGTAATAGTTTGCAAGTACATGATTTAGTAGACAATGTGTCTAAAGAAAGTAATAGAGCTGGTAATTCAGCGGCTGATTATTTAGAGAATAAAGTAAATAAAAGACAACGTATAAAGGTTTTGCCAGGTAAAAACATTGTTTATGTAACACCACAGTATATCGATTTTGGATGGATATTTAAAGATTTAATTATTAACTTCAGAGCTTCAAAAAAAATTGAAAAGGCAGTCATTAAAGTATATCAAAAAGAAGAATTAATTTATCAAAAAAGAAGGACTTTCGTAGTTCCTTCTGAGATGGAAACAATTAGTTTTTCTTATCAAGAACTTAAGAAGGATGAAGATATTACTGTAGAACTGGAGGAAGTATAATGATGAGTAAAGAATTTATTTGTATCGTTTGTCCCAGAGGTTGTCATATTAAAGTTGATGAAATAAATAATATTTCAGGTAATCAATGTAAACGCGGAGAAGCCTATGTGAAAAATGAAATGCAAAATCCAAAACGCGTTTTAACGACTACTGTTAGAACAACTTTTTTAAACAATCCAAGGGTTAGTGTTAAAACTGATGATTCTATTCCAAAAGACTTAATTTTTCCGGCTATGGAACTTATTAATAAAGTGATAATAACAAAAAAGATGGAAATAGGTGAAGTAGTAATTTCAAATATTTTAAATACAGGCGTTAATATTGTTTTAACAAAAGGAACAAGCAATAATTCAAATTGATTTCATATGATAAAAAAAATAAACCTCTTAATGTATATATGTTTTTCAGAGGTTTATTTTTATTTTATCAACAACTTACAAAAAAGATGTTAAGTGTTATAATAAATATATTGATAGTATTATTTTTATAAATGATTCGGAGGTTAAATAATGAGCAAACTAACAGATATTACAATTGTAAATAATCATACTCTTAGATTAAATACTGACGCTTTTAAAAACGATGAAATTGATTTGCAGTTGATTAATGATGTAGATTTAACTATCATTAATCAAAAAATCATGGATCAAAAGGATGCAGAATATAATAGAAGATTAGATTCTTTAAGAAGAGAATGGGACTTAACGAAAGAAAAAGAAATTCAACTAGCAATAGAAAGTGCTAAAGAGAAGAATATTAAATTAGAACGAGATTTGGAGCTTGCAAAGGAAAATATTACAACGAGTATAAAATCTCAGTTTGATATCGAAAGATTATCGTTGAGTAATAAAATAACTAGTTTGAAAAAAGAACTAGAGTCTTTAACAAAAGATAAGGCTAATGAAATTGATTTGGCATTGCAAAGAAAAGAGAATGACATAAAAGATGTCATTAACGAATTAAAAAACAAGATAAATAATTTGCAAAACGAAAAAAAAGAAGCTCTTAGAGAAAAAGAATTTGAATATCAGACTAGAGTTCTAACCTTAGAATCGGAAAATGTTCAACTAAAAACTAATTTTAAACTAGAAAAAGAAAAAGCTTTACATAATTTAGAAAATGAGTTTGAAGAAAAGTTTAGAATACAGGAAGAAATCATTAATAAATTGAAACTAGACAAATCATCTTTGAATGTTAAAAAAATGGGTGAAGAACTTGAAAAATGGGTTGATCAAGAGTATCAAAATTATGCATTAAATGGTTTTGAATCATCTATGTGGTATAAAGATAATTTAGTAGTTAATAACACTAAAGCAGACTTCATATATAAGGTTTTTGCTAACGAAGAAAGAAAAAATGAAGAACTTTTAACTTCTATCGCGGTTGAAGTTAAAAGTGAAAACCCTGAAACTGTTAGCAAAAAGAAAAATTCTGATCATTATAAAAAATTAAATGAAGATAGAATTAATAAGAATTGTGAATATGCTTTATTGATTTCAGAATTAGAGTGGGATGTTGTAAACGATGCTCCCATAAGAAGAGTTAATGAGTATGAAAAAATGTATTTGGTAAGGCCACAATATTTTATGGTATTTATACATATTCTTACAGCATTGAGTTTGAAGTATAAAAATGTTTTAATCGAACACAATTTAGAACTAGATAAATTTAGAGATGTTAACGAAATTGTTAATGAGTTTAATGAAATGAAATCTTCTATTCTTGATGGCAGCATTAAATATATAAATGACCATGTTAAGAAAATCGAAGAAAATGCTGTAGAAATAATTAAAAGGGGAAACAAAATTTTAGAGTCTTCTAAAATTATTAAAGATACACATTTGATTACAGTTATTAATAAAATTGAAAATTTTAAAATTAATAGAATTGTTAAAAATATTAAAGACATCGATTTTTAGTGTTTTAGATTACAAAGACGGTTACGTTTTATACTGTAACCGTTTTTTTTGTGATGAATTTATGAGTTATTACTTAGAACTTGCTAAATAACTTGACATAAAATGTAAAAATTGTTAAACTACTCAACGTGATAGAGTAAAATTTGAAAGGAATATAAAATGAAAATAGCAATTATAACCGACTCTGGGTCAAATCTAAGTCAAGAATTTATAGAAAGTAATAATAATTTATTTGTAGTGCCGCTGATGATTGTAATAGATGGTAAAGAATATCGTGATGGAGTAGAAATAAATGCATCTGAAGTTTATGAAAAATTAGACAATCATAAAGTATCTACTTCACTACCTTCTTTGCAGGATGTAAATTATAATTTGAAAATTGTAAAAGAACAAGGGTTCACAGATTTATTGGTAATAAATATATCTTCAGGTTTAAGTGGAACTTATAACTCCTTTAGATTAGCTTTGGCTGATGAAAAAGATTTAAATGTCGTTCAATATGATACTAAGACTTTAGCTGGTGGCCAAGGGTTTATTGTTAAGTATGCATTAGAACTAATCAATTCTGGTTCTAAATTGACTGATATAGTCCCTTTATTAGATACCATGAGATTTAAAGATAGTTTGGCATTTTATACTATCAATACTTTAAAATATTTAAAAGCTGGCGGTAGGATTGGTAAAGTTGAAGGTACAATTGGTGATTTGCTACATATTAAACCAGTTATTACAGTTAATGAAGAAGGCGTCTATGTTACTCTCTCAAAAGCATTTGGACTTAAGAGATCTTTGTTAAAAATGAAAAATGTTTTACTGGAGAAATTTGAAGATAATCTTATTGATTTGGTCATTCATTATGGAAATAATGAAGATGAAGCAAAAAATCTGGCTGAAAAATTGAATAGTGTGTTGAATGTTAGAAATATAGAAATTATCAGATTGACTCCAGTTTTAGGAGTACACACTGGGCCAGAGATTATCGCTTATATTGCTAGAAGAGTTTAGCATATCTATTTTATCTAAAGTTTAAGACGTGAGTTAACACTTAATAATATATGGTGTGCTTTGCGTCTTTTTGTTTATAAAATATTATGTAACAACTTGCTTTTTCAATGCTAATGCAATAAAATGATTTGACAAAAGTAAAGCCAAGCAGAAATATAATTGGATATTAGTATGATTTATAAAATAAATCGATTTTGTTGTTTTGTTTTAAGGCAAGTGATTTATTAATTGTTAATATTATGATAGAATCTAAATGTGGATAGTACTTAAGTGTAAAAATTGTGAAGGAGATAATCTTATGAAAGTGTTAAATAGTTATTTTGTGTTGAGCAATGGAGTTAAAATCCCTAAGCTCGGATTTGGAACTTGGCAAATTAAACCAGGCGAAGATGCATATGATGCAGTTAGTTTAGCGTTATCTAATGGTTATCGCCATATTGATACCGCTGAAGCTTATAAAAATGAAGCAAGCGTTGGAAGGGCCATTAAAGATTCGGGGTTGAGAAGAGAAGAAGTGTTTATCACTTCTAAACTAGAGTCACATATAAAGACATATGAAGGAACTCAAGAAGCTTTTTATAAAACATTAAAAGCTTTAGGGACTGATTATTTAGATTTGTTTATAATTCACGCACCATGGCCATGGAGTGAAGTTGGGAAAAACTGTAATAAAGGTAATGTTGAAGCCTATAAAGCTTTGGAAGAGCTTTATATGTTAGGTAAAATAAGAGCAATTGGTGTTAGCAATTTTGAAATTGAACACTTAGAAAATATAATTAATAATTGCGATATAATTCCACACGCAAATCAAATTGGACATTTTATTGGTAAAGACAATAGAGATTTAATTGGGTATTGTGAACAAAAAGAGATATTTGTAATTGCATATTCTCCTTTAGGGATAGGATATTTACTTGATAATCAAATTATTAATGATATAGCTAAAAAATATGATGTTAGTGCAGCTCAGATATGTATTAGATATTTAATCCAAAATGGTTTAGCTGCAATACCAAAATCTGTTCATGAAGAAAGAATTATTGAAAATAGTGAAGTTGATTTTGTTATAAAAGAAGAAGATATGATAATGCTAGATAGTATTGAAGGCGACCCAAGACGTTGGGATAAATAGAAAAAAAGTATCCTGGAAAATACAATGTAATTTAATATAAATAAAAAGATGTTTTGAATGGTTTTCAAAACATCTTTTTATATTTATAATAAGGGTGAAATATGTGTTTTTATATGGTAAAATATAAGATGATTATGGGGGTAAAAGAATATGGAAAACTTAAGAAAAAAAATCGATTTACTGGACGATGAGATGCTTACATTGTTTTTGAAAAGGATGGAACTAGTTAAACGTATTGCTCTTAATAAACAAGCTGAAGGATTACCTGTATTGAATCAAGAACGTGAAAAAGAGATTCTATCTAGATTGACTAACAAAGTTAGTGACAAGTATTTATCAGGCTTATATCCTA
Organism: Candidatus Izemoplasmatales bacterium; assembly: GCA_041672325.1. Lineage (GTDB taxonomy): Bacteria > Bacillota_I > Bacilli_A > Izemoplasmatales > Hujiaoplasmataceae > UBA2289. Next base: position 11,655 of record JBAYZV010000023.1, on the reverse strand, counting down.
AATTTATTGTCAATGTTATGGAAATATCGAGAGTATATCAAGAATTACTAATGAAGGAGTAAATAAAATGAAGTATATCGACTTAAGAAGTGATACAGTTACTAAATTAACACCAAGTATGAAAGAGGAAATGATAAAAGCGGAAGTTGGTGACGATGTTTTTAGTGATGATCCTACCATGAATGCATTAGAGGAGTATACTGCCAAATTATTCGGAAAAGAAGCGGCTATATTTGTCCCTTCGGGTACTTTTTCCAATCAATTAGCTTTATTCACTCATTGTCAACAAGGTGACGAGATTATAGTTGATCAATTTGCTCATATTGTCCAACACGAATCTGGAGCTTCACCAATTATTTCTGGAGTTCAATTATTTACGTTAGAGAGTAACAATGGAATTTGGGATTTAGATAAATTCGAAAAAATGATTAAATATAGAACGATATCTACAACGAGAACTAAATTAGTTTGTATGGAAAATGCATATAATGGAAGAGTGATTCCGTTGGATTATATGGAAAGTGTATTTAATATCTCTAAAAAGCATAATTTAGCTGTTCATTTAGATGGCGCTAGAATTTTCAACGCAGCTACTGCTTTAAAAGCGGAAGTAAAAGATATTGCTAAATTCGCTGATACAGTAAGTGTATGCTTATCAAAGGCTTTAGGGGCACCGGTTGGTACAATTTTAGTTGGTTCAAAAGACTTCATAGAAAAAGCACGATACAATAGAAAGATTATGGGGGGAGGTATGCGTCAAGTAGGGATTTTAGCAGCATGCGGATTTGTAGCTATAAAAGAAATGAGTAAACGGCTTGGTATTGACCATGAAAATGCTAGATTTATGGAAGGATTACTAAGAAAGATTCCTGGAGTAGAAATTGATGAAAGTCAACTAGATATTAATATGGTTTTCTTTGACGTAAAAAACGAAAAAAAATACATGTTAGATAGTTATTTGCTTGAAAATGGAGTTAAAATTTTACCTTATGAAGGATCGTTTAGATTTGTGACACATTATGATATTACAAGAGAAGAGATTGTAAAAGCGATAGACCTTGTAAAAGCATATTTTTCTTGATTGATTTCAAACACTTTCTTTAAAAGAAAGTATTGGTTTAAAAAAACACTTATGTTATAATTGTTTTGGTTTAATTTTAAAACGGAGGACAGTAGATGATTTTTCAAAAAGTTAAAGGGGTTTTTATTGACGGAAAAAAAGATATGTGCAAAAAAAATCCACTAAAAGAATACTTAAGTCCTAAGAATGTTTACATACCGTTAATTCAAAGGGCGTGTAAATTAGAGCCTCAAGTTCAAGTAGGCGATGAAGTAAAAATAGGACAAGTAGTAGCAACAAATGAGCAACAAATGAATGTTAGAGTTCATGCAAGTGTTAGCGGTAAAGTTACGGCTATAAAGAAAGTATGGCACTCTAGCGGTAAAATGGTTGATGCTATTGAAATTGAAAATAATTATCAAAATCAATTAGCAGAGACTATAAAAGAGAATAAGAATGTTGATAGTTTAACTAGACAAGAACTTATTGAGAAGATGGAACTAGCAGGTATTACAGGTCTTGGTGGAGCGGGATTCCCAACACACATCAAGTATAAAACTAAGGCTAAGATTGACACAGTTATTATTAATGCTGTTGAATGTGAGCCTTATTTGACTTGTGATTATCACTTCATTACAACTTACCCAGAAAAATTGTTAAAAGGTGCGACTTACTTTATGAGAGCAGCAAATGCTCAAAAAGTCGTTATTGCTTACAAAATTTATAACAAGCAAATTAGAGAAGCAATGCAACCATTTTTAGCAAAGTATCCGCATGTTGAACTTTTCCCAATTAAAAATGTATATCCGGCTGGTTGGGAAAAATATATTGTTGAACAAGTTACTAAGAAAACCTACAACGGTTTACCAGCTGAAGCCGGAGTTATTGTTAATAACTCTGCTACAGCAATTACTTATTGTGATGCCGTTGAAATGAATATACCTTTAATTGCAAGACCAATTTCCATTACAGGCGAAGGAATTAAGAATCCTGGATCGTTTTATGTTCCAATAGGAACAAAAGTTAGTGAATTAATTGAACAATGTGGTGGATATATAAATGAATTAGATCCTTTAAAATACAACTATATTGCAGGTGGGCCAATGACAGGTCGTGCCATTTTAATTGACGAGTTAATTGTTAATGATACTTTAGGAGCGGTCATAGTTAAACCTATTGTTGAAGGATTACATCCGGAATGCTTAGGGTGTGGAAAATGTGCTGACGTATGTCCAGTTCATTTGACTCCTACTGAAATAAAAAAAGCATTCGAAAGAAAAGATATTAAATTACTAGGTGATTTAAATGCTAATAAATGTGTTGAATGTGGACTTTGTTCTTATATTTGTCCTTCTCACGTTGAAATAACAGAAGCGGTAGCTAAAGGGAAAGACCTTTTGCGGAAGGGAGTTAAATAATGGCTAGATTTGCTGGCGGAAAAGCTCCGTTTTTAAGAGCTTCAGACGAAAAAGATTATGGCACAAAAGTAATGATGTTAGATTTTATCATTGCTTTAGTACCAGTTATACTTTTTGCTTGGTACAAAAATGGTATTCAAGTATACATTGATGGAAATATAAATTTTTTAGAAATGCTCTATCCATTATTCTTCATTTTAATAGGAGGTTTACTTTCTACTTTAATGGAAGGAATATTCTTCTATGTGACTGATAAAGAGAATAGAAGCTTTAAAGACATAAAGGAAAAGTTATCCATATCATTCGCACCAATTCCAGGTCTTATATTAGCTTTGCTTCTACCACTTTATACACCAATTTGGGTATTGATATTTGCTGCTTTTATTGCTACAATTATCGGCAAAATGATTTTTGGAGGATTTGGACATAATATTTTTAACCCAGCTTTATTAGGGTATGCAGTAGTTGGCTTTACGTTAATGGGGGTTATAAATAATGCAGGTGGTTTGTTTAATGCTTCCGAAGTAATTGTTGATTCTTATGCTGGAGCTACTCCATTAGGAGCATTAGCTTCATCAGGACAAATAAATTATGATGTTTTAGTAGCTCCATATGGTAGTTTATGGGATTTCTTTTTAGGAACAATTCCTGGCGCTTTAGGAGAAACAAGCGTACTTGCTATTTTGTTTGGTGGACTTTATCTTACAATTCGTAAAGTAATTAAATGGTATACACCAGTTGTTTATGTTGGTACAGTATTTATTCTTTCGTGGATTATTGGAGCTTTAAGTGGAGATGCTGGTCTTTGGTTCCCTGCATATTCAGTGTTTAGTGGTGGTGTTATGTTCGCAGCTGTTTTTATGGCGACCGAACCTGTAACAACTCCGACCAATATTCTAGGTAAAGTATTCTTTGCATTATTCTTAGGTGTATTTACTGTTTTATTTAGATTTGTTGGTAGTTTGCCTGAGGGTGTTGGAACATCACTTATCTTTATGAATATTTTCACTTTGCCAATTGATAAATTTACTGGGGTTATTAGAACTAAGAGATTTAGTAAACCTGGTGGACTGTATTTCGGAATTTTAACCGGCTTATTAGTTGTGTTAGCAGTTTATACATTAGTAAAAGCTGGTAATATGTATACAGTTTGTATTCCATTCTTGGGGTGGGTGATATAATATGAAAAATTTCTTTAAAAATAATTTAACAATATTGTTACTGAGTGCAATATTCGTAGTAGTGTTTGTTTTAGGTGGCTTTTTCTCAAGATATATGACCAAACAAATAGATGTTCATCAAGAAGAACAAGAAATTGTAGAGTTTAACAATAGTTTATTGTATTTAGTTGGTGATGGTGAAAAAGTTGTGAAAGCTGATTATGATCAACTGGATATTGAATATGCTCTTCCTGATACTGATGAAGAAGGTTATAATCCAGAATTAATAAGTTCTTACAAAATTTTTAATGAAGACGATGAAGAAATAGCTGTGATTTATATAGTGTCAACAATTGGTAGATTTGATGGTGTACAAGTCGCTTATGCAATTGACCTTGAAACTAATGCAATAATTGATTTAATGGTAATAAGCAATAATGAAACACCAAGTTATTTTAATACACTAACTAATACATTTTATAAGCAATTTCTTGATAAGCCATTAGATGATGTTGCCTTTTCTGTTGATACAGTCGCAGGTGCAACTTACTCATCAATTGCTTTTGATACAGGGATAAAATATGCAAGAGAATTATATGCAAGAGATTATGGTTTTGAAATTCCTGATACTATATATACAATTAATTCAGTTGAAAGAAATTATGATAAGAGCACATTCTTAGCTAAACCATATATAGTTAACATTACTTTTGGACCTGAAAATAACGAATTGGTTGCTTATTTTGATAATGAATTCAATTTTGTTGAAAAGATTAGTGGTGTTGATCCCGACCAAACATATAAAGATTTATTTAAAAATAATTTACCATCAACTGATTTTATCGATCTAAATACTTATATTACTGAGTTCGATGAAGAATTAAGAGAAATAACGATTGAAACTAAAGCCTTCGGTGGAAAAGCGATAACAATTAGTTTTACATTGAATGTTGCTCTTGATAAGGTTGATAGTATGGAAATTATCACAACACAAACTTATGACTCTGATTATAACGAAGGATATACAGGTGGAGCAGTTCCTGTAGTTGAAAATGCATATAGAGATGCTTACTTAGTTGATGGAACATATATTGACTCAATTAGTTCCGCTACAATCACTTCAAATGCAATGATTAGAATATTTACATTAGTTGATGGAGTTTTAACTGTTTGGAATGGAGGAGGTAATTAATATGAATAAAGGTCTTATCTCCGGATTAGTGCTTCTAGGCATGGGTCTTGTCTGTGGTATCTTACTTTCAGTAGTAAACTATTTTACAGCTCCAAGAATTAAAGAAGTAGAAGACGCGATCAAATATGAAGCATTAGGTGAGTTTTATGATTTGTCTGATTTCGATATCTCAGAGGTTAACGGTACAGGTGATTTTGGTACGATTTTCATCTTAAAAGATAAAGGTTCAGATGACATTCAAGCTATTGTTTATACAGTTAGAGCTCAAGGGTATTCAGATAGTGGAAAAGTAGAAATGCTAATAGCTGTAAATAGTGATTTATCTGTAGAAGATTATAAAGTAGTTTCTCATTCTGAAACAACTGGTTTCGGAGCTGATATTGTTGATAATGATTTTAATGTTGATTCGATTAATGATTTAACTAGCTTTGATTCAGTTTCAGGTGTTACAAAAACATCAAATGCAATAAAAACGTGTTTTAACCTAATTAGTCAAAGAATAGCAGCTGATTTGGGAGGTGGGTTAAGTGAATAAGAAAGATAATTTTGTTAAAGGTATTATCAAAGAAAACCCATTGTTTGTGTCTTTGTTGGGTATGTGTCCTTCTTTAGCTGTTACTACATCGCTTGAAAATGCAATTGGAATGACTATGGGTGTGTTTTTCGTACTAGTTTTATCAAACTTAATTATTTCCTTGATTATGAATAGTGGTAAATTAGCAGAATTAGTTAAACCAGTTAGAATACCAGTTTATATTGTTGTTATTGCAACTTTAGTAACAATAGTTGAAATGGTTATGCATGCTTTCTTACCATCTCTTTATTTCTCACTAGGCGTTTTTATTCCGCTAATTGTAGTTAACTGCATTATTCTTGGCCGAGCTGAAGCTTTTGCTTCTGAAAATAAACCAGTTGATTCTTTAATTGATGGTGCTGGTATGGCACTTGGATACGGTGTAGCTATTATGTTAATTAGTATTTTTAGAGAGTTCTTGGGAAAAGGAACATTGACAATTTGGGGAGATTTACAATTAAATCTTACTTTCTTGTTTGATTTCTTGAAAATTGAGCCAATTGCAATGTTTGTTCAACCAGTAGGAGCTTTCTTAACCTTCGGTTTGATTTTAGCAGCAATTACTGCTATTGCAAATAATCACAAAAATAAAATAGCAAAGGAAGTGAAAAATAATGGATAATTTGATTATGTTAGCTTTCTCAGCTTTTATTATTGAAAATATTATTCTTTCACAATTTTTGGGTATCTGCCCTTTCCTAGGTGTTTCTACAAAAAGAAGTAATGCTCTAGGGATGGGGTTAGCTGTTCTTTTTGTAATGTTAATTTCTAGTTCTGTAACTTGGTTATTATATAAGTATGTTCTTGAAGCTTTCAATATTGGGTATATGAGAACAATTGTATTTATTTTAGTAATTGCTTCTTTAGTTCAAATGGTAGAAACCTTCTTAAAGAAAGTTTCACCAGCGCTTTATAAAGCTCTTGGTATTTATTTACCACTTATTACAACTAACTGTGGAGTGCTAGGTGTTGCTATTCTGAATATTTCAAAAGAACATAATTTTGTTGAAATGTTGGTATACACAACATTTATTGGATTAGGTTTCTTGTTTGTAATATATATTTTCTCAATGTTGAGAGAAAAATTAAATTTAGCACCGATTCCAAAAGCATTTAAAGGTGCGCCGATTGCTTTAATTGTTGCAGCTATACTAGCAATTATTTTCTCGAGATTTGGAGGAATAATCTAATGTTAGAGATTATTTTACCTGCAATAGTACTATCGGTTTTAGGTTTTGTTCTTGGTGTTATGATAAATTATGTTGCAAAAGCTTTTTATGTTGAAGAAGATCCATCAATTGAAGAAGTAGTTAATTTGTTACCTAGGTACAATTGTGGAGCTTGTGGACATCCAGGCTGTAAAGAAATGGCTATTGCTCTTTTAAATAAGGAAAATAAACCATCTGATTGTAAACCAATTAAAAAAGAACAAATTCCTGTACTTCAAGCTTACTTAGACAATTATTTTAAAAATAAGAAAGATAAATAAAAATAATATGAATTTTTCAGCACCTAATGACTAGGTGCTGATTTTTATTTTGTTGTTCAAACTATTTTTTTCGAAAAAGTAGAAAACAGTAAATTTAATCTATATTTAGCGATAAAAAAAATATGAAAATTTCAGTTCAAAAAATAGTTAATGACATAAGTCAAATATAAAAAAATGAAGTGAATTTTAAACGTAAAAAACCGCTTACATTAGCGAAAATATGGTTGTTTTATTTTTAAAAATATTATATAATCACTGTGTAAGAAAGAAAAGAAATGGAGGAAATTTCAAATGAAAAAATATTTAATTTTATTTGTTGCATTACTTACGCTAGTCGGCGTAGTTGGGTGTAACGGCAAATCAACAACTGAAACTCCAACGACAGTTGAGCCAAGAGAATTCGCAGCTGACGGAGAATTCACTGCTTACTTAGTTGAAGTGTATAAAAACGCACCAATGGTTACAACAGTTACTGTAACAATTGAAAATGATGAAATTACTGGATACTATATCGACGCTCGTCAAGGTAAAGCCACTGAAGAAGGTACTACTTGGACTTATACTTTCAACGAAAAGACAAAAAAAGAATTGGGTGATGATTACGGTATGGTTGAATACGGTAATGCTATTGCTGAATGGGATGATCAAGCAGCTGCGATTGAAGCATATTGGTTAGCTAATGGTTATGATTCAGTTACAACTAATGATGACAACTATATTGACAATGTTTCTGGTGTTACTATGAAAGATGGTGGATATAGCACTTTGGCTGCAGAGGCTGTACAATTAGCTAAAGATGGCAAAATGCAAGCTATACTTTGCTCAGCGGATGACTTATACATCGCTACTATGACTGTTGATGCTGAAGGTAACTTCTCAGACTTATTACTTGATGTTCTTCAAGGTACTCCTGATGGTGCAACATTTGCTTTTAGAGACAAAACTAAACAAGAACTTGGTGATGAATACGGAATGAAGGGTTCAAGTAGTTATGTTTTTGCTGACGGTGCATGGACTGAAGGAACTGAAGCTTCAACATTAGAATGGTTTGAACAAGCTAACTTGATTACTGATTACATCGAAGCTAATGGTTGGAATGAAAATTTAGCAGCTATTGCTCAACGTGGTGGTACAATTGATGGAACAACACTTTTAGATGATCTTTCTGGTGTTACAGTTCGATCACAAACTTATTATGATGTATTAGCATTGTTATTTGCTAATTTACCTGAATAATTAAAAAAACAAATATGAAGAGACTATCAATTTACTTGATAGTTTCTTTTTTTTAATTTATTTTGTTTGTAAATACATTTTTTATTGACTTAGAAATCATAAAAAGTTATTATGTATATCGTATGAGGTGATATTTATGTTAGAATTTTTAGATATACTATTGATATCAGTTGCCATTTTTATCGTTTTGGTTTTTGCAATCAATGTCCTTATTAAAATTAGGTATGTAAATAATATAAAAAGTGTAGGAGAAATGCTAAAAAATTTTTTCCCATCAGCAGATATTAAACTATTTGAAAAAGATATGTTGTATCAAATTGAAATGACTGAAGGAGACCACAAAACTTACTTCAAAGTTGTTTTTTCACAATCTAATTATGAATTTATTATTACAAATACAGATAAATGGACTGTTAACACTAACCCCAAGCAATGGACAAAGAAAACACAGCCAATTTTTGTAGAAAACTCTGAAAAATTTACGAATTTGTTGTCAACTAGCGATAAAGTATCAAAAATAGTTCTCATTTACCCTACTTGTAAAAAAGTAATTAGATATCTTAATGAGTCGGATACAGTCATTATTAAACCTGAGGATAACTATAAAGGTATCAGCTTTATTAGGTATGACGAATTAGAAGAATTTCTATTAAAACGTTAACTTTTTGTTTACATTTTTGCCTATTTGGTTTATTATATTTATACACGCGCCATTAGCTCAGTTGGTAGAGCAAATGACTCTTAATCATTGGGTCCCCGGTTCGAGTCCGTGATGGCGCACCAGAAATAAAATTAAGCGATTTTAATCGCTTTTTCTTTTTTTTTGTTCCCTGAAAACGCTTTACTTTACCATCTGAAACTCTTATAATATTTACGGACACTTATACAATTTAAGAAAGGGGTTTTAGTCAAAGTTATATTTTAACTTTGATTATAATGTTTATGATTACTATTAATGGAACAAATTTAGATTTAGATAGTTTTAAGAGGATTGTTTTTGACTACGAAGAAGTTAGAATTTCAGAAGAGAGTATATTGTTAATAAACAAAGCACGAGAATATGTGGAGAAAGTAATTAATTCTGGAAAAGCAGTTTATGGTATCAATACGGGATTCGGGAAATTATCCGATGTTTCAATTGAAAAAGAAGATTTAACAAAACTTCAAGAGAATTTAATTAAAAGTCATGCTTGTGGAGTTGGAGAAGTTTTTTCTGAATATATAGTTAGAGGAATGTTATTATTACGTGTAAATGCATTGATAAAAGGATATAGTGGCATTCGTTTAAAAGTGATAGACAAGATGGTTGAGTTTCTAAACAAAAGAATCACCCCAGTTGTTTTTTCAAAAGGTAGTTTAGGCGCTAGTGGAGATCTTGCACCATTAAGTCATATGTCATTGCCATTAATTGGCCTTGGAGAAGTTTTTTTTGATGGCGAAAGGTTATCTGCAAGCGAAGGGTTAAAACGCGCTAAAATAGAAGCTATAGACTCTTTGAAGGCAAAAGAAGGGTTGTCATTGATTAACGGAACCCAAGCGATGACTTCTGTTGGTGTTATCGCTCTTATAGAAGCAATTAATTTAATAAATCTTTCAATGTATAATCTAGCTTTTTCAATGCAAGCATTAAATGGAATAATTGATGTATTTGATCATAAGATTCATGAGTTAAGAAATCAAAAAGGACAAATTGAAGTTTCTAGAATTATGCTAGAAATTTTAGAACAATCAAAATTAATGACAAATCAAGGCGAATTAAGAGTTCAGGATGCATATTCATTAAGATGTTCACCTCAAGTAATTGGTGCGAGTCTTGATGTAATCAACTACTGTAAGGATATACTTATTAGAGAAATGAATGCGGTAACTGATAATCCAATAGTTTTTCCTGATGATAATCAAGTCATTAGTGCTGGTAATTTTCATGGGCAGCCTGTAGCGTTGGCTATGGATTTTTTGGGTATAGCTGTTAGTGAGCTAGCTAGTATTTCAGAACGTAGATTAGAAAGATTAGTAAATTCTTCTTTAAGTAATGGTCTTCCACCATTTCTGGTTAAAAAACCTGGGATTAATTCAGGATTTATGATAGTTCAATATAGTGCTGCATCTTTAGTGAGTGAGAACAAAGTTCTATCACATCCGGCTAGCGTTGATTCAATACCATCATCTGCTAATCAAGAAGATCATGTGTCTATGGGGACAATCGCTGCTCGAAAAGCGTTAGACATTGTTGAGAATACTAATGATGTGTTAGCTATGGAGTTATTCACTAGTTTACAAGCTATAGACTTTAAGGGGAAAGCAGATTTAAGTAATAAGACTCGAGAAGTTTACGACTATATGCGTAAAATTGTGAGTTTTATTGATGATGATAGAATAATGTATCATGAAATTCATAAAGTAAAAGAAGTAGTAAAGACTGATGAATTCAAAAAAATGATTAAAGAGGTGGAATAAATGATTGAGAAAATTAATTTAGAAACTATTTTTGCTGAACTTCCAAAGCCAAAAACTTTTGTTAAGGGCATCAGAAGAGCACCTAAAAGAGATTTTTCTTTATCAGAAAAAGAAACAGAATTAGCTTTAAAAAACGCTCTAAGATATGTGCCCAAAGAGTGGCATGAAGAATTAGCTGATGAGTTTTTAGAAGAGTTGTTAACACGGGGAAAGATTTATGGTTATCGTTTTAGGCCAGAAGCAAAAATTGTTGGAAAACCAATCGATGAATATAAAGGCGAATGTTTAGCTGGAAAAGCATTTCAAGTTATGATTGATAATAACTTGGATTTTGATATTGCGCTTTATCCTTATGAGTTAATAACTTATGGTGAAACAGGAAGCGTATTACAAAATTGGATGCAGTATCATCTTGTTAAAAAGTATTTGGAAGTCATTAACGAAAAACAAACACTCGTAATAATGTCTGGCCATCCTTTAGGATTATTTGCTTCTGATAAAAAATCACCACGCGTAATTATTACAAATGGTTTGATGATAGGAGAATTTGATAATTTAGATAGTTTTAATAGAGCCTCATCATTAGGTGTTGCGAATTATGGTCAAATGACTGCTGGAGGATGGATGTATATTGGGCCACAAGGTATCGTTCATGGAACGTATTCAACACTATTGAATGCTGGTAGAATGAAGTTAGGAATTCCTGAAAAGGATAATTTAGCTGGTAGATTGTTTGTTTCTAGTGGCTTAGGAGGAATGAGTGGAGCTCAAGGAAAAGCAGCTTATATTTCTGGAGCTGTAGGAGTAATTGCCGAAGTTGATCGTTCAAGAATTGATACAAGGTATGAGCAGGGTTGGATTGATGATGTTTCGGATAACTTAGAAAAGGTATTTGTTTTAGCGAAAAAGTACTTAGAACTTAAAAAACCTCGGGCTATTGCATATCACGGAAATATTGTTGATTTATTAGAATATGCAGTTAAGCATAAGATTAGAATAGATCTTTTAAGTGACCAAACAAGTTGTCATGCGGTTTATGACGGTGGCTATTGCCCTCTAGGTATAAGTT
>JBAYZV010000022.1:0-16832 GCA_041672325.1 Candidatus Izemoplasmatales bacterium | reverse complement strand
ATTTATTAAAAAAGAGTAATAAATTATTACTCTTTTCAACTTTACTTATTTTTCTAAAATTAATCCGCAAAATCTGTTTCTATAGGATTTTCTGTATAATCATTTGTTTCATAATACATTTGATTAATTACCACTTTATCTAAAAAGCTAAAATCATTATTCATATCATATACTTGAACTTGTGAATATGACAATGTATAAATATAATTTTCAATGATAACAGCCTTTTCTATTGAATCAAAATAACTGTTTCCTTCTTCGAAATGTTCTAATTCAGCAACTAACTCTAAATCTCCTGTGTGGAACACTTTAAAAACAAATAGTTTTTGTGAATAGCGAGAATAATTGTTGAAGTAAATAGAAATCGGTATAGCGATATAAGTAAAATCCGCTTCTTTTGGAGAGAAGGAAATAAACGATTTATGATTATAAGTGACATTTGTATAAGAATACTCTCCTTCAACTAAATATGTCTCTAAGTTAACTGGTATATCCTCACTGGTTTCATATAAAGCTATCTTAACACCAACAAAATTGGTCCATCCTTCATCACTTTTTACCGCTTGGCGTCCAACGCCAATCATTAAATTATCAGTCAATGGGTGAAGATAATCACTAACACCTTCTTCATAATGCTCTCCAAGAATAATTGGTTCTTCAGGATTAGAAAGATCTAATTTATACAAAGGATCAACTGAAACAAAAGTTACAACATAAGCTATCTCTTTAGAAAATCTTACAGCGTAAATTCTTTCTCCCGGCTTTCCTAAACCTGTTAAACTTGATATTTCTTCCATTTTATTTTCTGTAGACGCATCCATTAAGTAAAGTGTATTTGTAATGATTGTTTCTTCATTTGTGTATAAATAGTCAGTAACGGCCACTCTAAAAACGCCATCATATTCATCCATTGAAAACTGATTTAAAGGCATACCCTTAATTTCGCCCATAGCTTTATAAACTAAAGAGTTGTCTTCGATTTCAAACCTTAGTATGAATGTTTTACTCTGATAAATACTACTCATTTCATCATAAGCATATTTATAAACTGTTGCATAGAGATTATTGCCACTCATATATATTTGATAAGTGCTACCTAAATAGGCTTTAATATCTGCCTCTTTAGTTTCATCAACTGCGAATGATGCTAAAATTAAATAACTAAAACTTTGGTTATCATTCGGCATAAAGAAAATATTACCAGCAGGTAATTTCATCATTTCGGAACTTTTTACAGAATCTAAATATTTCGGAACAAAATAATCTTCTTCATAATAATCGCTAATGGAGTAATTGTTTAATATCAAATATAGATGTCCGTCAATCATTCTAGAATTAGATAGATAAGAAGAATCAAAAATTAGCTCTCTTGAAACTTCGATATCTTCAATATTGCTCATATCTAAAACAATTATTTTAGTTCCATATTGATAACGATGATAATAATAATCTGGATAATAATATTCGCTATCACTAGAAGAATCTATTTCTTCTTCATCTAAGTAATAATAATTATAATAGCCACCTATTAAAACTATCTTATCTTCATAAATATATAAACCATCCAAATAACCATCTAATAATTCGTAAGTATATACTACATCAAGGCTTTCAGCATCTATCATAAAGAACTTATTCCCAGAAGTAATATAAACATAAAAACCATCAGTCATGATTGAATCTGATTCTTCTACACCATCAACTTGATTATTCACAGTCGAATGTTCACGCTCTTGGTTTTTACTGAAATCTATTTCATTTTGAACTGCTCCAACATCAAGCGAATCTTCTGCAATTGAATCGCTTATAAAATAGCGATAATCATCCCTATGATAAAATGTTTTAAGATAATCGCTTAATTGGTCGTACGAAGCAAAAGAACCGACATTTTCTCCCGAAGGTACATCAACAATTCTGTTTTGACAAGAAATAAAAAATATTGCCGAAAACATTATGAAAAACATCATTATTATTTTTTTCATATAAACCCTCCTTATTACTTTCACTAATATAAACAAATTATAAGGCGGTTTTCTTGGCATTATTTTGTTAATTCTAAAAACAACTCAATGTCTTCTTTTAATAATTCTAATGAACTAATCCAAAAGTCTTTCTTCGTAACATCGATACCCATCAATTTTGCAGTGTTTTCAACAGTATTTTTTCCTGTAGAAGCTAATAATTGATCATAGTTGGCAACGAAAGTATCTTTGTCTTCCAAGTATTTAGAGTATAACCCTTTGGCAAATAACAATCCAAAAGTATATGGAAAATTATAATAACTCAATCCACCAGAATAGTAATGAGATTTGCAAACCCACATGTATGGATGCAAATACTCTGGGTCAAGTCCATCTCCGTAAGTTTGTTTCTGTGCATTAACCATTAATTCATTTAATTCTATTGCATCATAAACAGTTTTTTCTCTTCCTTCAAAAACTGATTTTTCAAAGATAAATCTAGACATTATATCTATAACTACTTGTGTGTAATCTTGAATTGATGATTCTAATAAGAAAATTTTTTCATCTTTTGAAGAAGCATCTTTTAAAGCAGCTTTATTAACAATTGTTTCGCAAAACGTTGAAGCTGTTTCAGCCACAGGCATTGTATATGAACTATTAAGCATACTTTCTCTAAAAATAACTTCTCCATGGTAAGCATGACCTAATTCATGAGATAAAGTAATCATATCTCCAAAAGCGCCAGTGAAATTAGTCATTACACGACTTTCTTTAATTGGATGAATGTTTGAACAAAAAGCACCACCTCTTTTTCCAGGTCTTGGAGTATAATCAACCCAGTCTTCAGTAAATGCTTTATTAGCCATTTCATAAAGTGGTTCAGAAAAACTTCGGAAATTTTTTAGCACATAACTATTAGCTTCTTCAATAGTAAATCTTTTGTTATATGAACCTATTGGAGCGAATAAATCATAAAAAGGCAACCCATTTTTGTGTCCTAATAATTCTGCTTTACGTTTTAAATAACTTCTAAAAACATCATAATAATCTTTTACTGCTTCTTGCATCGCTACTAATGTTTCTTCACTCATTCTACTGTTGTGTAGAGCTTGATCTAGCGGACTCTTAAATCCTCTTGTTTTTGAAATCGCATTGACTTCTCCTTTGATTGAATTTAAAGAAGCGGCTATTGATTTCTCGATTTTCTTATAAGCTTTCAATTCAGCTTCATAAGCTTTTTTTCTAACAATCGGATCAGGATCACTAGCTAAATTTCTAACTTCAGATAAAGTAATTGTTGAATCATCATATTCTACTTCAAGTGTTGAAGTTAATAGTGATTGTAAAGTCCCCCAAGCACTAGAACCTGTTTGACTAAGTTTTGATATCATTACTTCCAACTCATCAGATAACATATACTTAGCATCAGTTTTAATTTCATTTAAATAAAACTCATGCTCTTTCAAGAACATATTATTTTCAATATCTTCTTCTAGGGATGGGTAATCAGCTAACCATTTATTGAACTTTGTATTAACCTCAGTTAACTCAGTGAATTTAGTCCTTAGTAAATTTGTCATCTTAACTGCTTGTTGATTTGTACTATCAACAGAAACGGTAAGAGATGCAAAACTGAAAAGTTTCCTTAACAAAGTGTTCAAATCAATTTCATTGTTTAAGTAACGCATTAATTTTTTTAACTTTGAATCATAATTTTGAAAATCAATTGCTTGAGAATTAACTTCCATAATTAGTTGATCTAATCTTTTTAAATCTTCTTGATATGATGCATCTTCAAAACTTTGATATAATTTGTCTAAATTCCACTTCTTCATATCTTTCCTCCTAATTTTTTAAAATCTTTATTCGTCATCATGTATATTCTACTTCTTTTAATTCCAAATTCATTACTTACATAATCTTCATCACTTAGATAACTGAATTTAAATCTATTAATAAGCTTTTGTGATTTTGAATTTTCAATAAAATGTGCAACATAAATTTTTTCTAAATTCATATCAATAAATGAATATTCTAATATTCTAAATACAGCTTCTGTCATATAACCGTTATTTTCATATAGTGTTGATAAAACATATCCCAACTCAAATACTTCTCCATAATTGGAAATTTTGGATTTATGAAGTCCAACTGAACCAATAACCTTGCCTTCACTTTTTAGTTCTATCGCCCAAACATCATCACCATTTATAAAATGGTCAAGAATTTTTTTTGAATGTTCCAAATTAGGATGAGGCGTCCACCCAGCATTAGGTCCAACAGATGGTAGTTTTGCATATTCAAAAAAATCATGCAAATCAGATGTTGTAAATTTTCTAAGAATCAGTCTTTTCGTTTCTATTTTTTTCACTTTTAAAGATTTCCTCGATACTAAACCCTTTGTCAAGAATGTTTAGTGGCTTTCTTTCGTTGATTTCTAAAGTTACTGTATTTTTTATAGCTGTTTTTAAGTATTTTTCATACTCAAAAGTTTTTTCAAAATTTTCCGCTTTTTCAATTGTTGGCTTTATCACCGGTCTCTTAGGAACATATACAGTACAACAATCAGAGAAAGGACGATTTGAGATTTCATATGTCTTTATTTTTTTTGAAATTTTGATTATTTCATTTTTATCATAAGTTGCTAAAGGTCTAATTATTAAAGAGTTAGTAACAGCTTGAACTGTAATTAAGCTTTCGATAGTCTGAGAAGCCACTTGACCTATTGAATCACCCGACACAATAACTTTGCAGTTATGTTTTTTGGCAAGCATATCTGCTAAACGATACATCATTCTACGCATTATAGTAATAATATAACTTTCAGGAATTTCATTTAATATCTTTTCATGCGTCTCTCTAAAAGGTACTAAATGTAGTTTTATTTTTGAACTTGGCGCATACCTTGATAAAACTGTCACTAAGTCAATTACTTTTTGAACTGATTCAACTGGTGTTAATGGAGATGATTCAAAATGTATACACTCTATTTCAAGACCAGTATTCATTGTTAAATAACCAGCAACTGGAGAATCAATACCCCCACTTATCAACAACATTGCTCTTCCACCAGTGGATGTTGGAAATCCGCCAATTCCAGGGATTTTATCCGTAAAGACATAAGTGCCTTCTTTTCGAACTTCAATGTTCAATGTTTTCTTTGGTTTTTTGACATCGACCACTAAGTTTTCTACTTCTCTTAAGACTTTTTTTGAGATTAAATTAGAGATTTCAAATGATTTAAGTTTTATATTTTTGTCTGCTCTTTTTGTTTCTACTTTAAAAGTAGTTTTTTCTGTAATCTCATATTTTAGTAATTCTATCGATTTATTAGCGATTTTATCAAGATCAAATTCACACTTTAGTGTTTTGCTATATGAGTTTAAACCTGAAATGAAATTAAGTCTATCTATTACTTCATTCGCATCTATATCATTAAGTTTAATAAAGATTAAGTCATGTTGAAATTCTAGTTCAACATTAAGCCCATACATCTTATGAGCAATTTGGTTATTAATATTGTGCCTAAAAATATGTTGGTTCTTACCTTTTAGAATCAAGTCACCATATCTAACCATTACGTATTCATACATTATATCACGTCGCTTTCATAATTATTTTATCATAAATCTTGTGTTTTATATGAAGTTATTTTATAATAATGCCTTAAGGATGTGATTTTTTATATGACAAGTGAATTCTTATTTAACCACGCAGAATTATTTATGGATAAAAAACTTAATGTAATTACCAATTTAGCTAATTTATCAGCAATAATTATGGAAAATATCACTGATTTAAATTGGGTAGGTTTCTATCTGTTTGATGGTGAAAAACTTTTTCTTGGGCCATTTCAAGGTAAAGCTGCTGTAACTATCATTGACATGGGAAAAGGTGTATGCGGAACTTGTGCCGCTAATAAAAAGACAATTGTAGTAGCGAATGTTCATGACTTTCCAGATCACATCCCTTGTGATTGTGATTCAAACTCAGAAATTGTTATACCAATTATTAAAGATGGTCAGCTATTTGGCGTCCTCGATATTGACAGCCCAAAACTAAATAGATTTGATGAATCTGTTAAGAACGATTTGGAAAAACTAGTTAAGCTTTTAGTTGACATTTTATAGTCAATAAGTTATAATACTTTGTGCGCATGTAATAAAAAGCAGTTGTTTTATAGTTATTTATTATTTGATTATTCCATCTATTAAGGGTTGTTAGTACTGTTAACTGCTTAACAAGAAACCATCAAAATAATCAACATAAGTAATAATAAGGCTCCTCAAAAATTATGTACGTAATAAAATAATAAGGAGGAAAATATATGTCAAGATTTACAGGATCAACTTGGAAACAAAGTCGTCGTTTATCTTATTCAATTTCAGAAACTGGAAAAGAATTAAACAAACGTCCATATGCACCTGGTCAACACGGACAAAAAAGAAAAAAATTATCTGAATATGGTGTTCAGTTACAAGAAAAACAAAGAGTTCGTTTTACTTATGGTGTTAATGAAAAACAATTCCACAAAACTTTCAACGAAGCTAAAAAGATGCAAGGAAAACAAGGTGAAAACTTCCTTTACTTACTTGAATCAAGATTAGACAACCTAGTTTATCGTGCTGGTTTCGCAAGAACTAGACAACAAGCTAGACAGTTAGTTAATCATGGTCACATTCTTCTTGATGGTTCAAAAGCAACTATTCCATCAATCAGAGTCAAACCAGGTCAAGTTATCTCAATTAAAGAAAAATCAAAAGGCTTAGTAATCATTAAAGAAGCTTTAGAAACTATTGCTTCTCGTCAAGAATACATTGAATTTAATGAAGAAAAAGTTACAGCTACTTACACACGTTTACCTGAAAGAAAAGAAATTTTACCTGAAATTAAAGAAAACTTAATCGTTGAATTGTACAACAAGTAAAAATCAATTAAACCAAGACAAAATGTCTTGGTTTTTTTTTTGCTTTAGAAAGCAAATTCCTTGACAATAAATAACATGAAAGGTAAAATTGTCTCTTGATTTAGATTGGAGAATTGTATAATGAATAACAAAAAAATTATTATTATTGGTGGCGTCGCTGGTGGCGCCAGTACAGCCACAAGGCTTAGAAGAATTGATGAATCAGCAGAAATTATAATGTTAGAAAGAGGGGAACATATTTCATTCGCAAATTGTGGCTTACCTTATTACATTGGTGGAGTTATAACTAGTAGAGAAGCTTTATTAGTTCAAAGCGTTGAAGAAATGCAAAATAACTTCAATATTGATGTAAGAACATTATCTGAAGCAACAAAAATAGATAAAGAAAAGAAAGTTATTACAATTAAGAATTTAAAAACTGAACAGATTTATGAAGAATCATATGATTACTTAGTAATTTCTACAGGTGCTTTTCCAGTAAAACCACCAATCACAGGTATTAATGAAGCGAAAACATTATTCACTCTAAGAAACATTACTGATACTGATAATATCAAGAACTATATTAATAATAAATCTCCTAAAAGAGCTACTGTTATTGGTGCTGGTTTTATTGGGATAGAAATGGCAGAAAATTTACATCACTTAGGAATGATGGTTTCAATTGTTGAAATGTCAAATCAAGTAATGGCTCCCGTTGATTTTGAAATCGCTCAAATAATTCATCAACATATAATTGATAAAGGTATAAATTTAATCTTATCTGACGGTGTTAAAGAATTTAAGAACGAAGGAAAAGAAATAATACTTTCTTCAGGAAAATCTTTAAACACTGATTTAATTATCTTCGCAATTGGAGTAAGACCCGAGAAC
Organism: Candidatus Izemoplasmatales bacterium; assembly: GCA_041672325.1. Lineage (GTDB taxonomy): Bacteria > Bacillota_I > Bacilli_A > Izemoplasmatales > Hujiaoplasmataceae > UBA2289. The sequence goes on along the minus strand of JBAYZV010000022.1, from coordinate 9,068 downwards.
TCTTTGGCTAAAGAAGCTGGTTTAAAACTGGGTACTCGAGGTGGAATTTGGGTTGATAGTAACTTAAGAACATCTGATGAATTTATTTTTGCGATTGGTGATGCAATTGAAGTCAGAGATTTTGTGACAAAAACTGAAACAATGATTCCTTTAGCAGGTCCTGCAAATAAACAAGGGAGAATTGTAGCGAATAATATATCTGGTAAAGATGAAATGTATTTAGGTTCTTTAGGAACAAGTGTAGCAAAAGTATTCGATTATACCGTTGGTTCCACCGGAAACAATGAAAAAACTCTGAAGAATAAAAACCTTGACTATAATGTAATTCATATTCATCCGGGTAGTCACGCTGGCTATTATCCCGGAGCTTCTACTCTTTCAATGAAGCTATTATACAATAAAGATACTCAACAAATTCTTGGAGCGCAAGCTGTAGGCATGGAAGGCGTTGATAAACGTATCGACGTTCTAGCAACAGCTATAAAATCCGGAATGAAAGTAACTGATTTAAAAGATTTAGAACTATCATATGCACCGCCTTTTTCCTCAGCTAAAGATCCAATTAACATGTTAGGTTTCATTGCTGAAAACATCATCAACGGACTTGTTGAAACAGTCCAATATAATGAAATTGATGATTTAATAAAAAACGGCTCATTCGTAATAGATGCTAGAGATAAGATTGAAACATCGTTTTCATCTATCCCAGGAACTATAAATATTCCCTTCCCAGAAATAAGAAAAAGATTAAATGAAATACCAAAGAACCAAAAAATATTTGTTTTCTGTCAAACTGGTATTAGAGCTTATAATACAGTTAGAGTTTTAAGACAAAACGGTATTGATGCTTATAATCTAGATGGTGCATTTAAAACTTATCAAAGCGTTTATAATCCAGCTCAATCATTTGCAATGGATGAATTTGATGATTCAGGTAAAATGATTTTTGAAAAAGAAGAAACTGAGATAAAGACCAATTTTAGTAAAATGCCCACTTTAGTAGTTGACGCTTCTGGTCTTTCTTGCCCTGGACCAATTGTAAAGACATTTAAAAGTTTAGAATCACTAAATGATGGAGAAATCCTAGAAATCAGCGCAACTGATCCAGGGTTTAAAAAAGATGTTTCAACTTGGGCTATGAAAACTAATAACACTCTAATTGATTTAAAAGAAGAAAATAATCGTTTCACAGCTACCATTTTAAAAGGTAATAAAACCGAACTTAAAAAGAGTACGGAGATTGTCAAAACTAAGGAAGACAGCACAATAGTTGTGTTTTCAGAAGATTTAGACAAAGCAATTGCTGCTTTTATAATCGCTCAGGGAGCTGCCTCTATGGGAAAAAAAGTATCTTTATTTTTTACTTTTTGGGGATTAAACATCTTAAGAAAACCTAAAAAAGTAAAAATCAAGAAAACTTTTATTGAAAAACTATTTGGTTCAATGATGTCAAGAGGTACAAAAAAACTACCAATATCAAAAATGAATATGTTGGGCATGGGTCCTAGAATGATTAAGTCAATAATGAAGAAAAAAAATGTTGACGCTCTTGAAGTAATGATTAAGAATGCAATGGATTTAGGTGTTAAACTTACTGCTTGTGCTATGTCTATGGATATCATGGGTATAAAAAAAGAAGAATTAATTGATGGGATAGAAATCGCTGGGGTTGCTACATATCTAGGAGATACTACTACTTCTAATCACAATCTGTTTATTTAAAAAACAAGGACTGAAAATTTAAAATTTCAGTCCTTGTTTTATAATATCTATACTTATTTTACATTAAGTGGTGCGTTAGCCATAAATATAAATTTTTCTGGAACCAATGAAGCGCCTCCAATTAAAGCGCCATCAATATTTTCTTTAGCTAATAATTCTTCAATATTATCTGGTTTTACAGAACCACCATATTGAATTCTAATAGCTTCAGCCACTACTTTTCCATATAACTCTTCAATTAATTTCCTAATATATCCACAAGCTTCATCAGCCATTTCTGCAGTTGCTGTTTTCCCTGTTCCAATAGCCCAAATTGGTTCATAAGCTATAACGATACTTTTCATATCAATATCTTTGATTTCTTTGAAAGCCCCTTTTATTTGTCTTGATAAAACTTCATGGGTTAGATTGTTTTCTCTATCTTCTAAATGTTCTCCTACACAAACAATTGGTTTCAATTGGTTTCTTAAGGCTGATTTAATCTTCAAATTAACGATTTCATCAGTTTCATAAAAATAAGCTCTTCTTTCACTGTGACCAATTAATACATAATCTACTTTATATGATTTTAAAAGTGGACCAGATACTTCTCCAGTATAAGCCCCTTCATCCTCATAATGCAAATTTTGAGCTCCTATTCTTAAATTTAAACCTTGTCTTTTAATTAAGCATCTCATTAAAGGTGCTTGAGCAAAAATAACTGTTTCAACATCTTTTGTATTTGGCATTTGTTCAGAAACTTGAAGAATAAAAAACAATGCTTCATCCCTAGTTTTAAACATTTTCCAATTTCCAGCTATTATTGGTTTTCTCATAATATCACTCTTCTTTCTTTAAATGTTATTTACAGTCGCAATCTTCACCACAATCACACTCTAATGCATCGTCTAGTGAAGTTACACCTGGTAATTCTTTACCTTCTAAAAATTCTAAAGAAGCTCCACCACCAGTAGAAATGTGAGTGAAATCATCTTTATATCCCATTTGAATAGCAGCTGCAGCAGAATCCCCACCACCAATTATTGTTCTAGCATCTTTAAGATTAGCTAAAATTTCACAAATAGCTTTTGTTCCTTTAGCAAAAGCTTCAAATTCAAACACTCCAAGAGGGCCATTCCAAATAACTGTTTTAGCTCCTTTAAGTTCTTTGGTAAAAAGCTTAATAGTTTTTGGTCCAATATCTAATCCCATTTCATCGTCTTGTACATCTTTGTAAGTAGTTACTCTAGAACTAGCGTCTGCTTTAAATTCTTTAGTTACAACTAAATCTACCGGTAAGATTAGTTTCCCGTTTGCTTTTTCTAATAATGATTTAGCTAAGTCTAATTTATCTTCTTCAACAATTGAAGTACCAATGTTATATCCTAATGATTTCATAAATGTATAAGCCATTCCACCACCTATTAAAACTTTATCAGCTTTATTAAGCAAGTTCTCTATAACACCAATCTTATCGGATACTTTCGCTCCTCCTAGGATTGCAATAAATGGTCTTTCAGGATCTTCAACTGTTCCACCAATATAACGAAGTTCTTTTTCCATCAAAAAACCAGCAGCTGATTCTTTTAGGCTTGCAATTCCAACATTAGAAGCATGAGCTCTATGTGCAGTTCCAAAGGCATCGTTAACAAACACATCACCTAATCCAGCCCAATAAGCACCTAATTCAGGATCATTTTTTGATTCTTTTTTTCCATTTAGATCTTCAAAACGAGTGTTTTCAAGCATAACTATATCACCTTTGTTCATTGATTTAATAGTAGCTTCTAAAACTTCTCCTCTTGTTTGTGGAACAAAGGTAACTGTTTTATTGAGTAGTTCTTGTAATCTTTCAGCTACAACTCTTAATGAGTTTTTAGCTAGATCTTCTTCAGTTTTCACTCTACCTAAATGGGAAAGTAAAATTATTTTTGCATCTTCTTCTATTAAATATTGAATTGTAGGCAAAGCTTGGATAATCCGATTATCATCTGTTATTTTGCCATCTTTAATAGGGACATTGAAATCCACCCTAACTAATACTTTTTTATTCTCAACATTTAAATCTTCGATTGTCTTCTTCTTCATTTAAAATCCTCCTTAAAAATATTATTTTTACATAAATATTATACTAAAAAATTAGTCATATTTCCATAACTAAATAAATAATCATTAATTGATTAAAACCATCTATTTAATGTGGCAATTAGTTTTCTAGCTTTTTTTATTTGGCTGTGAAATATAAATGAACTTATATCGTAGCAACAATGACCTGAATGAAAGTATACTACAAACAATCCGTTTATTTCCTCATATTTAGAAATAGAAAAATAGTTAATATAAAAACTATTTTCCATCCTATAACTAGAAATACATAGCAATAATAAATCCTTACTTATAAAAAGTGGGACTTTACTTTTAAATCCCATTAACTTTTTCGTTACTTTTTCTAGTGACGAAACGCTATTCAAGCGCTCTAATAGTAGTTTGTTTAGATATTTTTGTATGGTTATATTTAAAGAAATATAATTATTATTTTCTGCTATATATATTTTGTAATCACTCTTTTTTATAATATAATCTATCATTTTATCACCACTCTTAATATAACATAAAATAAGCGTTTTAAATTAGAAAAAATACCACTAAAATTTAGTGGTATTTCGCTATATATAGGTTTTTTTTATAAATTATTTAACTATTCTTTCTTCAGTTTCAGGATCGAAGAAATGAGATTTTTCCATATTGATTGCTAATTCAATTTTAGAGTGCATAGCTAAGTCAGATCTTGCACTAACTTTTGCAATAATATTGCTATTTGCAATCGAAATATGAATATTTGTTTCTGCCCCAAGAAGTTCCGCTACATCAACTGTAAACGTCGCTTTTGAATCAGCGTATTTTTCTAACATATCTGGTTGATCATGAACATCTTCTGGTCTAAATCCAAGAACAATATCTTTATCAATATAATTCTTTTCTTCTAAAAGTTTTAAATGTTTCTTGTCAACTTTTACTTTCAAATCTTCACACACGAAAATTCCATTTTCATCAACTCTACCTGGCAAGAAATTCATTGCTGGAGTTCCAATGAATCCACCAACAAACATATTGCTTGGATTGTCATAAATATCTTTTGGAGCCCCGATTTGTTGGATTCTACCATCTTTCATAACAACAATTCTTGTAGCCATTGTCATCGCTTCAATTTGGTCATGGGTAACATAAATAGTTGTAGTTTCCAATGTTTCATGTAATTTAATTAATTCAGCCCTCATTGCTACTCTTAGTTTAGCATCAAGATTTGATAATGGTTCATCCATTAAGAATACTTTTGCATCTCTAACTATTGCTCTACCTAAAGCAACCCTTTGTCTTTGTCCACCAGAAAGTGCTTTTGGTTTACGATCAAGATAACTAGTTAAACCCAAAATATTCGCTGCATTTTGAACTTTTTTTTCGATTTCCACTTTTGGAGTTTTTCTTAATTTTAAACCAAATGCCATATTATCATATACTGACATATGAGGATATAAAGCGTAAGATTGGAAAACCATCGCAATATCACGATCTTTTGGAGCTACATCATTAACCATACGGTCATCAATATATAATTCTCCAGAAGAGATTTCTTCTAACCCAGCAACCATTCTTAATGTTGTTGATTTACCACAACCAGATGGCCCAACAAAAACGATAAACTCTCTATCTTTTACGTTTAGATTAAAATCAAAAACAGCTTGAACGCCATTATCATAGATTTTATTCAAATTTTTAAAACTTAAAGTTGACATATAATTCCTCCTATTTTACTATTGTAATTATTATATAAAAAAAAAGGAGATAATCCTATATGCAACATGCACAAATCATCTCCTAAATAGTAAATACATGGCTAGCCCTGTGTGAAAACTTTTAATATCCATTTCCGTTCTTAAGTAAAAGTGTTCTAAACGATAATTCAAAGTGTTACGATGAAGATACAATTTCTTAGAAGTCAAACTAGCGTTAAAACTGTTTTCAACAAAACTAATAATTGTATTTATGTTATCTATCCCTACTAAATTATAATAATAACTTCTTAATCTTTTTTGAAGCACTATTTCTTTTCCTAAACAAATCTCTGTAATAAAACTAGATATATCATAGATTCTATTACTAATTATACTTAATCCTCTTTTTAAATCTAAAATACTTAAATCAAATTTTATTGGTAGGTACAAACCGACGAAATCTGTCAATAATTCTTCAAGCACTAATTCTCTCAATTTAGAGAAATCACTTAACGAAAATTCCAAATCTGCATGTACAATCAATACACCTTCCTCAACTAAATAATATGTAACCTTCTTATACATTTTTAAAAAGGCAATTATGTCATTATAATCACTATTATTAATATATAAATATAATACTCGCTTTTCCATAATCCCTCTTCTAATTAATAAAAAGAACTGCGTTAAACAGTTCTTTATATTATTATGCTTTTATAAACTGCTCTACTTCCATTACAAAGATTGTAGCACCACCAACTTGAACTTCAACTGGCATTGAAGAGAATATGCCAAATTCACTCGATATTGCATTTGGCACTAGTTTAGTTCTGCTTTTTGATGTTTCAGAAATAACACTGATGCATTTATCCAATAAGTCATCTTGAACCCCAACAATTATTGTTGTATTCCCACTCATCAAAAAACCACCAGTTGTAGCGAGTTTTGTCACAAAAAAGTTTGACTTGATTAATTTTTTAATAACTTTACTAGCATCTTCATTAGAGACAATAGCCATCACTAATTTCATATCAAAACACCACCTTTGATTCATTTTAACATAAAAGAAAACAAAATTAAACACTATTTATTAAAAAACTCCCAATACTGGGAGTTTTATTAACCGATTGACCCTGCCATCTCCAATTTAATCAGTTGATTTAGTTCAACTGCATACTCCATTGGTAGTTCTCTTGCGAAAGGTTCTATAAACCCCATAATAATCATTTCTTTAGCTTCGTCTTCGTTTAAGCCTCTACTCATTAGATAGAATAGTTCATCATCGCTCACTTTAGACACGGTCGCTTCATGCTCAATTTGGCCCCTAAAGTTTTTAACTATATTTGTCGGAATTGTGTCTGATGAAGATTCTCTATCTACTAGAATTGTATCACACTCAATCTTTGCTTTAGCTCCATATGCATTATTGCCTTGAGAGACTAAACCGCGATAATTAACCTTACCGCCTCTTGTAGCGATTGACTTTGAGACAATTTTAGATGTAGTGTTCTTTCCCAGATGAATCATTTTAGCTCCTGTATCTTGAAACTGATTTTTTCCTGCAAAAGCAATTGTTATTGTTGTTCCCTTTGAGTAATCACCTTTCAAAATACAACTTGGATATTTCATATTTAGACCCGATCCAATGTTACCGTCAATCCATTCCATTTGGCCATAAGTATCTACTATCGCTCTTTTTGTAACTAAATTAATAATATTTGTAGACCAATTTTGAATTGTAGAATATCTACATTTCGCTTTTTCACTAACATATATTTCAACTACAGCTGCATGCAATGAATTATTTGAATATATAGGAGCAGTACATCCCTCAACATAGTTCAAAGTAGCTTCATCATCAACAATTATTAATGTTCTTTCAAACTGCCCCATTCTTTCAGAATTAATTCTAAAATATGATTGTAAAGGTTTTTCGATTTTTACTCCTTTAGGTATATAAATGAATGACCCACCACTCCATACTGCTGTATTTAAAGCTGCATATCTATTATCACGATAACTAACAGCTTTGGTGAAATATTTTTTAAATAATTCTGGATGTTCCTTTAAAGCTGAATCTGTATCTAAAAATATCACACCTTGATCATTAAGTTCTTGAATAGTGCTGTGATAAACAGCCTCTGATTCAAATTGAGTGGTTACACCTGATAGATATTTTTGTTCAGCTTCAGGTATTCCTAATTTAGCAAAAGTATCCTTTATTTCCTTAGGAACATTTTCCCAATCTCTTTCAACTCGATCTGATGGTTTAATATAATAAATAATATCACTAAAATCAATGTTAGATAAATCTGGCCCCCAACTCGGATTTTCAATTTCATAGAAAGCTTTTAAAGCATCTAATCTAATATTTAACATCCATTCTGGTTCTTGCTTAATCTGAGATATTTCTTTAACAGTATCTTCTGTTAACCCTCTTTTAGTTTCTCTAATTGACTTTGAATCAGTTATAAAACCATATTTATAATCTGTATCAAAGTTCATATCTTTCTTATCACTCAAAATTTTCACTCCTTTGGAAGGGTATCTTTAAAAGCCACCCAAGCAATTGAGGCACACTTAATTCTAGCTGGAAATTGTTTAACTCCATTGAAAACTTCGGCTTCTTCAAAATCAATTGTTGTGTCATATTCCTTATTTGAAACCATATTTAAAAAGTTTTCAGCTATATTTGTTGCCTGTGAAACAGGTTTTCCTATCATAATTTCCGATAACACTGAAGCTGACGCTACAGAAATCGAACATCCAGTAGCTATTTGTCGACAGTCTTTAATAATTCCGTCTTCAACTAAAGTTTGCATAGTTATATCATCTCCGCATGATGGGTTTTTGATACGAACACTATTATATTTATCATTTTCAATTAGTCCTTTATTTCGCGGATTCTTATAGTGTTCCATAATAATTTCGCGATATAAGTTATCTAAGTTGCTCATAAAACCCCCCCTTTTTAAAACCCTATTTTTTTAAAGTAATCAACAGCTTCTTTTGTTACATCTATAAATGTTTTCACTTCATCAAGAGAATTGTAAAAGTATACAGAAGCTCTTAAAGATGAATGAATTCCTAAAAAATCATGAATCAGTTTAGCACAATGTTGACCACTTCTTAAAGCAATATTCTTTTCAGCATAGTAACTTATTGCATCATGTGCAGGAACGTTTTTTAAATTGAATGTTACTATTCCGGTATCCGAATATAAATTATATATATCTATTTCCTTAATTTTTAACAACTCAGAAATTAAATAATTATATAAAATTTTTGTTTGTTTTTCGATTTCATCAAATCCTTGTTCTAAAAGGTAATCTATCGCTTCCCCAAGTCCAATAACACCTGCTATCGGCATTGTTCCAGCTTCAAGTTTTATTGGCGATTTCTTCCAAGTAGAGACATCTTTTTCAACATCTTCATTCATATCACCACCAAATTCTACTGGCTCTAATATGTCTAGATATTGGGATTTACCATACAATATACCAATTCCTGTTGGTCCTAACATTTTATGACCTGAAAACGCAAGAAAATCCATGTCTAAGTCTTTAACATCAATTTTTAGATGTTGAATCGCTT
>JBAYZV010000021.1:0-17038 GCA_041672325.1 Candidatus Izemoplasmatales bacterium | reverse complement strand
ATTAGGAGTAAGTGATCCATCGCTATTCGAAGAAGTAAACTTCATAGTTTTAGACACTGAATTAAAACGTGATGAGTTACTATCTTCTGCGATACTTCATGCGACTATTTCCGACCAAATATTTGAATTAGGTGCAACAACTATAAATATACCTGAGAAAGATATTTTAGGTAATGACTTAACAGTATCAACAGGTGTTGTAGTTACTAATTACTTAATTAAAACTGAAATTAAAGCTATTATTAAAGCAATGCTTGATATGGGATATACAAAAGTTGCTGATTTTAATACGGTTAATCTAGAAGATACGACTTTATTAAAGAATAATATGACAGTAATGCTAGAATCAGCGATAATTCACTCGACAATTTCTGATGAAATACTTAATATTGGTTCTACAGTAATAGTTCCTGAAAAAGATATAGATAATTTCGATATCTTAGTACCTAGAGGATTAACTACATATATTACTAGTGACGAATTAGAAGCTCTTGTTGCTGGACTTGATTTGTTAGGAGTAAGTGATCCAGCGTTATTTGAAGACTTTACATTTGCAAGTCTTGATGATGATACTAAACGAACAGTTCTACTAGAATCATCTATTCTTCATGCGACAATATCTGATCAACTACTTAACCTTAGTTCTAATCTACTTTACGTTCCAGAACAAGATGAATTAGGTACAGATTTAAAAATTATTCGTGGTGCAACTGTAACCACAGAATTTGTTGCTAAAGTAGAAATTAAAGCAATTATTGAAGCGATGTTAGCAATGGGTTATATTGACGTAAAAGATTTAACTAATGAAATAGATGAACAAAAATTTATAGATAATATGTCTTTGGTTATACAATCTGCTTCTATGCAAGCTACTGTATCTAATCAAATATTAGGTTCTAATATTACTAGTTTAATTATCCCTGATGTTGATGAAACATCTTCACAGATTAGGATAATTTATCCTGATGTAACTTTTATAGAATCAAATGAGCTCGAAGCTTTCTTTATTTCAATTGATTTATTTGCTACTCCTAATCTTGATTTTGATACATTCTCACCAAGTCTTACTCAAGTACAAACAATTGATCGTAATATTTTATTCAATTCTTATATTATGTTAGCTACAGTCTCTGACTATTTCTTGGATGTTTCAGGCGATGAATCTGAACCTTATGGAACAACTAGTCTATTGGTACCTACAACTAAGAGGATAGCAACTACAGTTGATTTAATACCAGCTGAAGTTGTAGAAAAACAAGAACTTATTTATATTTTAGATACATTTGACATATTAGGATTAACTAATTACAATGACCCATTTGATGCTGATACAATTAACAATTTAACTTCAACACAGATTGATCAAGTTTTATTAAGTGATTCTGTTCATGTTACAATCGATAATATGATTCGTGGTAACGCTAATGTAGCAGGTGGTATTCCTGCTTTAGCAGAAGATACAACAACATATACAATAACTGTTACTACCAAGACTGAAATCAAAAACTTTATTATCGCCGTTCAACAATTTGATGGAGTTAACTTCACTAATGTATCATTCTCTGCTACTGCAGTAGCTACGTTAAATTCTAGTCAACGCGATTTGGTTTTAGATTCTATGATTGTTAGAAATATTCTAACACCTGAATTAGAAACTATGGGAACAGTATTCCCATTCAGCCTGGATCCATATGTATTTGTAAATAGTGATTACATGAATGACGATATGTTAACATTCTTAACTGAAATTGGTATTAATAACGTATTTACACATTATGGTTTAATCTAAATCTCAAATGAATTAAATATTAATAAAAAAAAACTTACCGCCATTTATCAATATGTCGGTAAGTTTTTCTTTTAATTAATCAACAGTTAATATATAATATTAATACTGTAGAATCATTTAATTAAATATGAAATGAGATTATAGTAAAACATAAATACTTAAAAAGAGGTGCAAAATGAAAAAGATTATTGTTTTTACAATGTTACTTATTTTTACATTTTTAGCTGGTTGTCAGTTCAGAACTACAGATTATACAACTGATTCACTAACTACAAACAACTCATCTACTAGTAATAGTAGTAATCCATCAACTGATGATTCTACATTTACGAAAACTGATTCATTTACATCAACAGATATTACAGAATCAATAACTACAATTACTGATACACAAATGGTAACAACAGAACCAGTTTATGATCGTTACCAAGATATATATTTATATTCGGTAAATGATTTTCATGGAGGGGCATATTTAGATTTTGATAGTTTTTCTTCAATTTCGAATGAAATAAGATATATGAAAGAGAACTATGATCATGTATTAGCTCTAACAAATGGAGATATTTTCCAAGGTACTGCTATTTCAAACTACTATTATGGAAGACCCTTAGTTGAAGCAATGAATGCAGTTGATTTTGATGGTTTCATAATTGGTAATCATGAATTTGATTGGGGAATAGAAAAAATTGGTGAATATAAAGATAACGAACTAATTAATGGAGAAGCTGATTTTCCTATTTTAGCAGCTAATATTGTCTATAAAGATACACAAAAACCACTTGAATTTACAGAACCTTACTTAGTTTCTGATGTAAATGGAGTAAAAGTAGGAGTTATAGGTGTTATTGGAAATGTTATGGATTCAATAGCTGCTTCAAGAGTTCAAAATATAGAATTTTTAGATCCAGTTGATGTGATTGAAGATTATTCTAAATATTTAAGAACAGAAAAAGCAGTTGATATTGTTGTTGTATATATTCATTCAGGTTCAGAAATAAATTTTGAAATTGCTAGTTTAACAGGAGATTCAAGAGTTGATGTTGTTTTTAACGGACACACACATAAAACTGAAGCATCTACAATTGAAATAAACGGTTCCAATTTGATATATGCACAAGCATCTTCTAATCAATACTCACTGATGGCAAAAATCAAACTAACTTTTGATCGTGAAAGAAAAGAAATTACTAATTTTGATGCAACTATTCTATCTCAATCAGATATTTTTGAAACAGACAATGAAGTGGATTCTATTTTTGAAACTTACAAAACTGATACAACCTATCTTGAATTTGTAAATGAAGTGTTAACTTATGCAGAAGATGATTATGGTCGTTATGATCTCGGCAAATGGGGAGCGACAACTATTCGTGATTACCTAGGTATTGACATCGGAGCAGTAAATTATGGTGGTTTTAGAACAACAATGTATCAAGGAGAAGTAACTATGGGGGATTTGGTAGTTATATATCCATTCGATAATGTTATTAAAACCTCAAAAATGACCGGTAAACAAATTACTGATTTTTATTTAAGCAATCCATATGATGTAGCTTTTGATTACGGTTTAACCAGTGATGGTTATACAGTTTATCTAAATGATACACCTTTAGAACCTGGTAAATACTATACAGTTGGTGCAGTGGACTACATTTTTGATAAGACAGACTTTGATTTTATCGATGGAATTGATATTACCTATACAGGGCAATATATGAGAGATTTATTGGTTATGGATTTGATTGCTAGCAACAATAGTTTTAATCCAGCAAACAAAACCAGTTATAAAGAACCAATGAGTTACTTTTATAATGAAATATTTGTTAGTTTAAGATAAGAAAAGGCTTAATTCGTTTGAATTAAGCCTCTATTTTTTCTAAGGGATTAATATTATACTCCATGATATTAAATACACCGTTTTCAAAAATTATTCTATTTAATGAACAATTATGTAGATAATTCATATAGGTAAAATCTTCGACATATTTATTAAGCAACGCTTTAATTACATGAGAATGAGTTACTATCAGTAACCGTTTATTTTCATATTTCTTAGCTATTTCAGTAAGTGTTTTAACTACTCTACTTTCTAATTCTTCATCAGTTTCCATGTTTGGAATTAAACCATTTCTAGTTAAATCATAATAATCATCTGTAATTTTTTTACCATCATAATCGCCGAAATTTCTTTCGATTAAATTACGATCAATTATGATTGGATGAGAATGAAGCATACCGTGATTGATTAAACTGGCCGTTTTATATGCTCTTTTTAAAGGAGAAGAAATAACTAAATCAAAATTAATATTTAGTTTTTTTAAAAACTTCCCAGTATTAACAGCTTGGTTTATTCCGGTTTGATTAATAGGATTATCCATTCTGCCTTGCACTATATAGTTTTTGTTTGCGTCTGTTTCTGCATGACGCAGAAGATATATTTCTGTCATTTTATCACCACAGGTATTATACTACAATATTATTAAATTCACAAAAAAATCCACTGAAAATGTTTACATTGATTTTGTTTACATATTAACTTGCTTGGTGTATAATATTATTACTTTAAAGAGGTGAGTAACGTTGAGAGTAGTAGATATTATTGAAAAGAAAAGAATGGGTCTATGCTTAAGTGAAAAAGAGATAGACTATGTTATTAATGGTTATGTTTCAGGAGAAATACCAGATTATCAAATTAGCGCTTTGTTAATGGCTATATACTTCCAAGGTATGAATAATGAAGAAGCTGCATATTTAACAAAAGCAATGCTCTATAGCGGTGACATAATTGACTTATCAAAAATAGATGGTATCAAAGTAGATAAACATTCAACTGGTGGTGTTGGCGATAAAACTACCCTAGTTCTAGGACCGCTTGTAGCTTCTCTAGGAGCTAAACTAGCTAAATTATCAGGAAGAGGATTAGGACATACTGGTGGAACTCTTGATAAAATGGAAAGTATTCCTGGTATGAGAATTGATTTAACTGAAGAAGAATTTATTAATCAAGTCAATAAGATTAATATCGCAGTAGCTGGACAAACAAAGAAACTAGTACCAGCAGATAAATTGTTATACGCACTAAGGGATGTTACGGCAACTGTACCATCTATTCCGTTAATTGCTTCAAGCATAATGTCTAAAAAGCTTGCTAGCGGAGCTGATGTTATCTGTCTCGATGTGAAAATCGGAGATGGCGCGTTTATGAAAACAATTGAAGATGCTAGAAAATTATCGAATATTATGGTAGCTATTGGTAAAGCTTTTGATAAAAAAGTTTCTGCCTTTATAACCTCCATGGATGAACCGTTAGGTTTCGCTGTTGGTAATAGGTTGGAAGTTAAAGAAGTAGTTGAAACCCTGCAAGGTAAAGGGCCAAAAGATCTTGAAGATTTATGTGTAACTATAGCAGGATATATGGTTTATTACGCCAATAAAACTAAGACTTTAGAAGAAGCAAAAACAAGAGCTTTAGAAAATCTTCATAACGGAAAAGCTTTAGCTAAGTTCTATGAATTCATTCAAGCTCAAGGCGGTAAAATCGAAGATTTAAATACTTTTATTGAAGTAAAAGAAATTATTCCTTTTTTATCAAAAAAAGAAGGTTATGTAAAAACAATTAAAGCGCTTAATATCGGTTTAGCTTCTATGAAACTTGGTGGCGGTAGAGCTACTAAAGAAGATGATATCGATCCTATGGTTGGTATAGTCTTGAATAAAAAAGTTGGTAGTAAAGTTTCAAAGCAAGAGATCTTAGCTTATATTTATACTAATGGTGAAGTGAAAGAAGATATCTTAAGTTTATTAGAAGATGCTTTTGAAATAACTACTAATGAAGTAAGAATTGAAAACATTATTAAAGAAATAATCACTTAATAGATATTATTTAGTTAAATGCTTCTTTATTATTTTTGTTAATGTGATATAATTAAAGTATAACAAGGGGAGCTTGGGGTACCAGGCTGAGAGTATAACTATTCTGTTATAGACCTTACCTGATCTGGATAATACCAGCGTAGGAGTATAAAATACTTATTAGGTCCCTTTTTAAGGGACTTTTTTGTTCCTAAAAAGAAAAGGAGAAAGTATGAAAAAAGATATTAAAGTTTTTGCGGAAGTAGCTATTTTAGTAGGAGTAGCTGTTGTATTAGATGTGATTTTTGGGATATTATCATCAGGGATATTTCCTTGGGGTGGTAGTATTTCTCCAGCCATGTTACCAATATTTATTATCGCTTACAGGCGAGGGATAAAAACAGGCTTGTTTTCTGGTTTTATTTTTGCAATTATTCAATTAATAATTGCTGGGATGATATCAAGTAGTGTTATAGCTGCTATACCTGAGTCAGATTATATTGGGCCGACATGGTTAAAACTGATTTTAGTATATTTATTAGACTACATAATTCCTTTTACTCTTCTAGGTTTAGCCGGTATATTTAAAAATGGTTTAACTAAGGTAAAACCATTTGTTTTCGGTATACTTTTAGCTAGTTTTATTCGATATATATGCCATGGTTTATCAGGTATTCTAATTTGGGGTAGTTATACAAGTTGGTTTAATGAAACTTATGGAACGAATGTTAATCCTTTTGTTTACTCATTTATAGTTTATAATCTTCCATATATGGTAGCTTCTACGATTTTCTGTGTTTTAATAGGTATAATTCTTCTTAAAAGGAATCTTTTAACAACTAATTTACAAGTGAAATAATAATACATTTTCATATTATTTAAGATAAAATATTTTAAAAATCAGAATATGAAAATTTAAACATTTTTTGTCTTTTCCTCATTGACTTTAATTTAGTTAACGTGTTAAGATATTTACAATTAAATACATTCTAACGCAAGGGGAAGTAGGTGAGAATCCTACACAGAGCCGCTACGGTATTGATGATATCTAAGTCCGATTGCCTTGTTTAGAATTATTTTCACATATTTATTTCTCGAGCCTAGAAATTGTGTTGTGTTTTAGTAATAAAATACACTATTTAGGTAGTGTATTTTTTTTTGGGGGTTACATAATTATGATTATTGATTATATAGATTTAAGTATGGTAGATTACCCAGGTTATTTGTCTAGTATCTGTTTTTTTAGAGGTTGCCAACTTCGTTGTTTATATTGTCATAATTCTTCACTAGTATT
The DNA here is from genome assembly GCA_041672325.1 of Candidatus Izemoplasmatales bacterium. Taxonomy (GTDB): domain Bacteria; phylum Bacillota_I; class Bacilli_A; order Izemoplasmatales; family Hujiaoplasmataceae; genus UBA2289. The sequence goes on along the minus strand of JBAYZV010000021.1, from coordinate 10,100 downwards.
ACCAGAATTATTTGAAGTTATAGATAATGACATAGAAGAAAAGTATTTTAAATACTTAGATAACAATAAAAATATATTAGAAGCTGTAGTGATAAGTGGTGGAGAACCTTTGCTGGATAATAATCTTGAAAAATTTATAAAAAGAGTTAAATCTTTTGGATTGTTAATCAAACTAGATACAAATGGCTTTTTACCAGATGTATTAGAACGTTATTTAAAAATGAACATAATAGACTATGTAGCACTAGACTTTAAAGCACTTCCAAGAGATTTAGAACGATTAGTAGGGTTAACCGAAAAAAGAGCAAATGAATATTTTCTTGCATTTGATACAACATTAAAGCTTTTGATTAAGTATAATATAAATTTCGAAGTTAGAACAACTGTTATTAATGAAGTGCATAATGAAGAAATATTAATCAAAATGAGCGAACATCTAGCAAATAGATTAGCCAATAGTAAGGTAATATGGTATTTACAAAATTATCAAGAATCTAAGGATAATTTATATCATTTTATAGATGAAAACATCATTATTAATTCCTGTAGTTTACAAGAACTGGAAATGATAAACAAAAAAACAAAATACAAATTTAAAATAAGGTGAGGAAAAAATGAAACTATTGGTAGAGAAACGTAATAATTCACTTGTACCATTTGAAATCAAAAAAATTACTGATGCCATATCAAAGGCTTTTACAAGCGAAAAAGTACCACTTGATAATGATGTATTAGAACTATTAGGGTTAAGAGTTTTTTCGACGATTCAATCTGATTTTGTAGAAAACAAAATTAACGTTGAGACTATTCAAGATGCAGTAGAACACGTATTAATTCAATCTGGGTTTACTAAAGTTGCCAAATCTTATGTTTTGTACAGAAAGCAACATGAGAAAGCTAGAGACGCAGTTACAACTTACATTGACTATAAAAAAGCGGTTAATGAATATCTAAACTTAAAAGATTGGCGAGTTAATGAAAATGCAACTGTCACTTATTCAGTCGGTGGTTTAATTCTTTCAAATAGTGCGACTATTAGCGCTAATTATTGGCTTACAGAGGTCTATGATGAAGAAATTTCTAAGCTTCATCAAGATGGCAGTATGCATATTCATGATTTATCTATGTTGACAGGTTATTGTGCAGGATGGTCATTAAAACAATTAATCTATGAAGGACTAGGAGGGGTTGAGGGAAAAATTACCTCTAAACCAGCAAAACATCTTCAAACTCTTTGTAATCAAATGGTTAATTTCTTAGGAATAATGCAAAATGAATGGGCAGGAGCCCAAGCCTTTAGTTCTTTCGATACATATTTAGCTCCTTTTGTAAGAATTGATAAGTTAAGTTATGAACAAGTCAAGAAAAGTTTAGAATCGTTTATATTTGGGGTCAATACACCTAGTCGATGGGGAACTCAAGCTCCTTTTACAAATATAACAATAGATTGGGTTTGTCCTGATGATCTAAAAGACCAACCAGCTTTAGTCGGTGGTGAGTATCAAGATTTTAATTATGGTGAATTACAAGAAGAGATGAACATAATTAATAAAGCTTTCTTAGAAATCATGATAAAAGGCGATGCAAATGGAAGAGGATTTCAATATCCAATTCCAACATATTCAATCACTAAAGATTTTGACTGGTCAGAAACTGAAAACAATAGATTATTGTTTGAAATGACCGCTAAATATGGAACCCCATATTTCTCTAATTATGTAAATAGTGATATGTCTCCTTCGGATGTTCGAAGTATGTGTTGTCGTTTAAGACTAGATTTGCGAGAATTAAGAAAAAAAAGTGGAGGGTATTTTGGAAGTGGAGAGAGTACTGGATCTATAGGGGTTGTTACAATAAATCTACCTAGAATAGCTTATCTAGCCAATGATACGGATGATTTTTATCAACGGCTTGAATATATCATGGATAAAGCTGCTAAGTCCTTGAAAACAAAAAGAATTGTTATTAATCAGTTTATGGAAAATGGACTTTATCCTTATACAAAGAAATATTTAGGGACATTTAAAAATCATTTTTCTACTTTAGGAGTCATTGGAATGAATGAAGCCTGTTTAAACGCTAAATGGATATCTAATGATTTGTCTGAAAAGAAGTGTCAAGATTTTGCGATTGAAGTATTACTTTATATGAGAAAGAAATTAAGTGATTATCAAGAAAAGTATAATGATTTGTATAATCTTGAAGCTACTCCAGCAGAATCCACTACATATAGATTTGCGAAGAAAGACAAAGAGTTATTCCCAAATATCATAACTGCTGGTATTAATGACTTAAACCCATATTACACAAATAGTTCTCATTTACCTGTAAATTACACTGAAGATGTTTTTAAAGCGCTTAATATACAAGATAAGTTACAAGTCTTATATACTAGTGGCACAGTGTTCCATGTGTTTTTAGGGGAGAGAATGCCAGATTGGCTAACTACTTCTAAATTGGTAAAAGCTATTGCAGATAATTACAAATTACCTTATTATACAATTAGCCCAACATATTCAGTTTGTACTACTCATGGTTATTTAAATGGTGTTTATGAAAAATGTCCAATATGTAATGAAGAAGTAGAAATATATAGTAGAATTACCGGATATTACAGGCCGATAAAAAACTGGAATTTAGGTAAAAAAACTGAGTACAAAAACAGAATAAATTATAAGCAATAAATCTGAAATAATTTTTAGGTAGTCAATTTTAGAAAGAAGAGGACTGCTTATAATAAAAATAAGTTGTTGATATCACAAACAACTTATTTTTATTATATTTAGAACTAAAAAAACTTAGCACTCAACTATTGACAGTGCTAACTTATGTGATATAATATTTAATGAAGATTATAATTGAGGAGGATATTATGAGCAAAAAAACTATTGAATTTAAAACGGAATCTAAACGTTTATTAGAACTGATGATTCATTCTATTTACACAAACAAAGAAATTTTCTTAAGAGAGTTAATATCAAATGCATCTGATGCAATTGATAAGTATCATTTACTAAGTCTTTCTAATGAAAAAATGGAAAAAAGAAATGACTATAACATTCATATTGAATTAGATAAGAAGAAAAGAAAAATAATAATTAGTGATAATGGTATTGGTATGACTTATGATGAATTAATCGAAAATATTGGTACTATTGCCAAAAGTGGAACTTTAGAATTTCTAAAGAATGTAAAAGAAAAAGAACTTAAAGATGATGATTTAATCGGGCAATTTGGTGTTGGATTTTATTCAGCTTTCATGGTTTCTAGTAAAGTAGAAGTAGTCACTAAGTCAGCTTTAAGTGATAAAGCATATAAATGGGTTTCTAAAGGTGAATCAGGATTTACAATAGAAGAAACAGTTAAAGATACTTGCGGGTCTGATATTATTTTAACAATTAGAAAAAATGAAGATGAAGAAAATTATGATGAATTCTTAGAAGAATATACAATAAGATCATTAGTTAAAAAGTATTCAGATTACGTAAAATATCCAATTACGATGGAACATGAAAAAAGTGTTCCAATCAAAGATGAAGATGGAAATGAAATCGAAGATAAATTTGAAACTATTGTCGAAACTGAAACTTTAAATCAAATGACACCGATTTGGAAGAAGAATAAAACTGAAGTATCTGATGAAGAATTAAATGAGTTTTACAAAACTCAATACTATGATTATAACAACCCAGCTTTTAGCATTTGGACTAATGTTGAAGGTGCGTTAACATATAAATCAATTGTATTTATACCTGAAAAAGCACCTCAGAACTTATATTCAGAAAAATATGAAAAAGGTTTACAACTGTATGCTAAAGGCGTGTTTATCATGGATAAATGTAAAGAGTTGGTACCAGACTACTTAAGGTTTATTAAAGGTTTAGTAGTAAGTTCAGACTTGAATCTAAACATTTCTCGTGAAATTTTACAACAAAATCGTCAATTAACTCTTATTCAAAAAAATCTTGAAAAGAAAATTCTTAATGAATTAGAAAAGACTTTGAAAAATGATAGAGAAAAATACATTAAATTTTGGAAAGAATTTGGCGTAAATATAAAATATGGTGTTTATGAGAATTTTGGCATGAATAAAGAAGCGCTACAAGATTTAATATTGTTTGAAACTGTTAATGAAGAGAATATGGTTTCATTAAAAGAGTATGTCGAAAAAATGCCTGAAGATCAAAAAGAAATATTTTATGGCTCAGCTAACTCCAAAGAAGCAATTAAAACATCCCCACAAATGGATGTAGTTAAGAAAAAAGGTTATGATGTTTTAGTTTTAACAGATGAAGTTGATGAGTTCATGATTAGTATTCTTTCTGAGTATGACAAGTTTAAGTTTAAATCAATCAATCAAGGTGATTTAGATATATTAAATGAAGAAGAAAAAGAAGAAATTAAGAGTTTAGAAACTAAAAGCAAGAGTTTATTAGAAAGACTTAAAGAAGTTCTTGTTAATAAAGTTGATGAAGTTAAACTGTCAACAAGGTTAACAGAATCTCCTGTTTGTTTGGTTAGTGGCGAAGGTTTATCTTTTGAAATGGAAAAAGTTATGAATCAGCTTCCTGGAGATAAAAATATGAAAGCTGTGAAGATATTAGAAATTAATCCTAAACACGAATTATTCCGAACAATCGAATCCTTGTATGAAAATAATGATTCATCTATCGAAGATTATGCTGATATATTATATAATCAAGCACTACTTATTGAAGGAATGGAGATCAAAGATCCTGTTGGATTTTCAAACAAAATGATTAAAATTTTAATCAAAGCAGCTAAGAAAGAAGAATAGATGTAATGGAGATAATTCTCAAACAAATAAAGAGTAATTTTGTAGATTTTGTAAAAGAAAAAAAGATTAAAACTAAATATAGTAATAGTCATAATATGCAAATATTATCACTAATTCCAATTATTAAGGATAGAAAAAAAACTATTATCATTGATTTCATATATTTAGTTAATGAAGAAGGTCTTGATGTAAGAATTAATTATATTGAAAAAAACGAAACTAAGCAACAAACATCTACAACCTATTCTTTTTCACAAACAACTAAAAATATAGAAATACCATTTTTTGACTCAGAAACAACAAAGCATATTTCTGATAGTTTTAAATATGAAATAGTGAATGATTCAATTAAATCTATTATTCCAGTTTCAGAACAAGCTGAAATATTTGTTAAAATTGTAAAGGATAATTATAATAATATAATTACTCACTTAATTAAATTTTAGTTTTAAAATTTTTGGTTAATTCAGTTTATTTATAGTAGAGAATTTAATAAAAAGAATATATATAAAGAACTCATTTTCTAAATTATAAGAAAATGAGTTCTTTTTCTTTATAGTGGATAGGTTATAAAAAATAGGACAGAAAAGATGTAGATATATTTAAACACTTTAATAGTAAGGTTTTAAATCTATTTTTTGGTAACTCATTTATTCACAATTCTAGGTACTAATGATTTGACGCTTACGCTAAAGTCATAGTTCCCGATATGTATTTAAAAAATTATGTATTATAATTCAAGCAACTTTTGTTGAATATTTTAAAAATGATTTAAAGCATTTTTTTAAGATAAAAGAATGGTATAATTAAGAAAGAAAACAAAAAAGGGAGAGAATGAAATGGGTAATCAAGTAATTCGAATAATCCTAGAAAGAAAATTTAATCGCTGTTCTTACTTAATAAAAAATGAGAAATACAAGATATTAATAGATCCCGGCGCAAAATATCATTTTACGACTTTAGTAAAAGCTTTAAAATCAAAATGTGAGATTAAAGACCTTGATTATATAATTTTACAATCAAACGATATTTTAAATGTAACTTCTCTGGAATTATTCTTTGAAAATGGTTTTAAAGGTACCGTAGTTTCAAATGAAGCAGCTTTTCCATATCTTCATGAGGCTTATGAAACAAAAGTAACCACGATAGCTGAATTGAACTATAAACTAGAGCTAAGTGAAGATTTAACTTTAAGTTTTATTAACACACCATTCTTACCTTTTCCAGAATGTTTTGTAACTTATGTAGTAAATAATAAAGTGCTTTTTTCTGGTCATCTTTTTTCTCAAGACACTAATGATATTGAAGGAATAGAATCTCTTTATTTAGCTATAAATCGTTTCCATGAAATGATTATGCCTAGTGTTGAATTTATAAGACACTCACTGAACAAATTCAAAAAATATGATATTAGTTTAATATACCCTAGATTAGGTAAAGTGATTAATAAAGATGAAATCGATGAAGTGATTTTGAACTCAATAAGATATGATTTTTATAACACTAAACAAGTGATTGAAAAGAAGAATAACAAAAATGTTTCCTATAATTATGAAGCCATTTTGAATCATATGTTAAGATGGCTTGAAACAAGATACCATCGTGAAGAAATTATAAGTGTATTCAATAAGTCAAGAATAAAGTTAGGATTGTTTCCAAATCTTGAGATTGAAAGTACGGAATTAACTGGATATAAATTATGGAATCACTTTTTTGACATGATTTTTAACGAAAAAGGAATACCTTGGTTAGCTCTACTAGAACCTATCGTCAGAAAGTATAACCGAATGTATAATATAAATATTCCAGTGATTTATAAATCACGATTTGTAAAACAAGAAAAAGAAATTAAAAATTTGAGTGAATCAAATATTTTATTAGGTGAAAGAGTTGAAAGTTTAGAATAAAAAGTTATAGAAACTACGGATAAACTTTTACGTTGTCCGATAACTAATTTATACAACCAAAGGTTTATGATAGAACATCTAATTAATAATCTAGATAAAAATTTAGAAGAAGATAATTCAAGAGCTTTGATTTCAATGCAAATAGACAATTTATTGTCCATTAATAAGAAATATGGCACATTAAAAGGGGATGAAACACTTAAAAATTTAGTTTATGTTGTAAATAAAGTGAAAAGCGATAATACAATAGTTTTTAAACAAAACGGACCTGGATTATTTATTTATAAGCATGAAGTTTTAAAAGAGAACTTGAAGAAGTTTGTTGTAAAACTAAGCAATGAGATTAAAGAATCCGAAGTGTTTGTAGAACCTATTACTGTATCTATCAGTATAGTTACAGTAGATGAATTAGACAAAAAATATTCATTAAAGGAAAGAGTGAGTCAATTTATTGAACTATCTCTCATGCGTTTAGAAAGAGCAAAATTAAAAGGTAAATCACAAGTACTAGATAAAGAAAATGATCAAGACATGTATATGGAAGGCATATTATTATTAGTGGATGAAGACGAAACTTATCAGAATTTAATCATCAAGATATTTAAAAGAATTAATTATGATGTAATAGTAGCTAAAGACATCTATCTTGCATATGATATTCTGGAGAATCATCAGATTGATTGTATTATCTCAGAAATAAATCTTTCTAAACTAGATGGATGTCAGTTTAAACAAAGAATTAACTCTGAGAAGACATATAAAAATATACCTTTCGTTATCGCTAGTCACCACAAAAACTTAGATGTAATTATGCGAGCTAATCATTTGGATATTGATTTAGTATTGCAGAAACCGATTATACCAGAGGAATTAATCGGATATATTCAAAGGATTCGTGATAAGCGGGTGATAAAGTGATTGATAAGATTATTTATATTACCTTAATTTTTTTTGGTTTTGTGTCATTTATTTTTATCGTTTTAATTTTAACTCAAAAGAGAAGACACAAAAATAAAATAAAGAAAACTAACCAATCTAGAGACTATTTGTTTAAAAAATACATTGATAAAGAAGAAACTAAACTAAAGTTTTCTTCAAGATTTTTTCTTGAAGCCTTTATTGATGTAGAAGAGCAAATAATTATTGAAGATGATGTAAGACAGACGATTATAGATGAATTATTAATAAAAAAATTTGTAAAAGAACAAATCAAGCTTATTAATTCTCATTCACAATACAAACGCTTATTAGCTACTTTCTATGTTGGAAGATTAAGAACAACATATACAAATAGAATTCTTTTGGAAAGGTTTAAAATTGAAAAATCTGAAGCTGTAAGGCTTAGTATTATCAGCAATATTAAAACGATAGAAAAAAAGGAAGATTTTGAATCAGTTATTGAATCTGTGATAGATTCAAGTTATATCTATTTAGAAAAATTATGTACATTACTAGGTAGTAACAACAGTTTTATAAAAGACAATCTATTTTCATTTTTAAAAGATAATCGATATGAAATAGTTTTGGCTATCATCAAAATAGCAGAGTTTAAGCCTGAAGCTAAACTAATTGATTATATGATTAGAAAACTTAAAGAAATAATTAAGGAAAAACCTTACTCAAATCTTCAGAATGATTTGATTAAGGAAGCTATACTTAAAAATTTACTTAAACATATGCCTTCAATTTTAAGTCAAGAATTTTGCGACGATATAGAGGATGAAATGGTCAAAAAGTACGCTATTTTAGCTCTTGTTGATAATTCTAATGAACAATGCTTGACCAAACTTATAGGTTCTCTTGATGGTGGAGATTTAGATGAAGTGAAAGTAGCTACAATTGCTAAGATTATCCAACAAGATCGATTGCTTTTTGACCATGTACTAAGAATATTTAACAATTATGATCAATATCGTAAAGCAATGATTTCTAAGTCTGTTTCACAAAGAATAGATTATGTTATTCTAAATAACTATAATACTAATAGGTTTTTACTAAATCAAATTATTTCTTATATGTTTGACTATGAAATTATTGAACCAATAATAGACTTTTTGAATAATAATTCCAATATTGATATTGAAAATAGTATTATAAAGATTATAAAAAATAACTTAATAAGAGATTTTAATTTAAATAATGAATTTAGACTATACTTAAAACCCGATATACTTCTAAAGATGGGTTTACAACCCATAAAACACGAAACAAAACCAAAAGAAAAAGCTCCGGTAGAAAAGGCTAAAGTAATTTGGGTTATTAAATGGATTAGTTTCGCTTGTTTATTATTTCCAATTATCTACCTTGTTAAATTGAATGTAAAAATATTAGATATTACTTTTAAACAATTTATTGAAGGATTTTTGATTGATGTAAACTTCTATTTAATATATTACTTCGTTTTTATTAATATGATCTACATAGTTTTATTTATTTTAGCTTTAATAGGATCTAAGCATCAAGTGTATCTTTCTAAAACCAAGAAGTATTCTTTATTGTTCAATGATAAGTTTTTACCAGGTATTTCGATTATAGCTCCAGCATATAATGAAGAAGTTAGCATTATTGATAGTGTTACCAGTTTATTAAACCTAAAATATCCGGATTATCAAGTTGTTGTTGTAAATGATGGGTCTAAAGACAGCACTTTAGTTAAACTTATTAGTTATTTTAAACTAGAAAGAAAACACTACATTTATAAAAACTATTTAAACACTAAAAAAATCAGAGGAATTTATACAACTAAAGAAATTCCTAATTTAATAGTAGTAGATAAGCAAAATGGCGGAAAAGCTGATGCTTTAAATGTTGGAATAAATGTAAGCACAAAAGCTTATGTCTGTGGAATAGATGCAGATAGTATTTTAGAAGGAGATGCATTACTAAAACTGGCATCAGCTATGCTTGATGATACAAAACCTGTTTTAGCAATGGGTGGAAATATTTATCCAGCTAACGGATTTATTTTTAATAAAGGACAAGTTGAAAAAAGAGGGATTCCTAAAGAAATGATTTGCCGCTTTCAAACCATTGAATATTTACGCGCTTTTACAAGCGGAAGAATAGGTTGGAGTCAATTAAAGTCCTTAATGATTATATCCGGTGCATTTGGCCTTTTTGATAAAAAAGCTTTGATTGATGACGGCGGGTATTTAACAAGTAGTGGTACTTTCAAAAAAGACACAGTAGGCGAAGATATGGAACTTGTAGTCAGATTATCAACAGAGTCATTAAAGAAGAAAAAGAATGAAAGGGTGCTTTACGTATATAATGCATATTGTTATACAGAACTTCCTAGCGATACAAAAACTTTGTTAAAGCAAAGAAATAGATGGCAAAGAGGTTTGATTGATATTTTATCTTATCACCGACAAATAGCTTTTGATCAAAGATAT
>JBAYZV010000020.1:0-17512 GCA_041672325.1 Candidatus Izemoplasmatales bacterium | reverse complement strand
CTCAGGTTTGATATCATACTGTGTAGCTGTTTCAGTTGAAACTAAAGCATACGTTTTAGTTTCATAAAAGCCTCTATTAACGAAATAATCTTTAATTAACCTTATTGTTTTCTGCTTTTTATTTAACCCCCCTTGTGTTGGGGTCATAGGAATTGAGACTGGAATCTTGTCGAATCCGTTTATTCTAACAATTTCTTCAATAAGATCTTGATAGCTTTCCATCGGTCTTCTAGAAGGTATAACAACTTTGAACTCAGAACCTTTTTTCTTATATTTAAATCTTAATCTATTGAAAATTTCTTCAACTATCTCTTCAGTAAAATTATAACCTGTAACCCCATTTAATTTTTCAAGATCCATATTTATTATTTTCTTTTTAGGGTTGGTTGTATTATAAAAACTAGGAAAACCAACAATAATTGCATTTGCATACCTAATAAGTAATTCACAAGCATAGTTCAAGGCTTCTAATGTTCTATTAGCATCTATACCTTTTTCGAATCTACTTGAAGATTCACTTTTTAAATTTAATCGATTAACAGTTTTTCTAATTTTAACTGGGTTGAAAATTGCGCTTTCTAATAATACTCTTTTTGAAGCACTATCAATTTCAGTTTCTAACCCGCCCATTACTCCAGCTAAAGCAATCGGTTTTTCACCATTAGTAATCACTACATCTCCAGCAATTAAGCTTCGTTTTTCGCCATCTAAAGTAACAATAACTTCGTCTTTATTTGCTTCACGTACTATTATCCGATCGCTATTAATCTTATCATAATCAAAAGCATGTAATGGTTGTCCATATTCAAGCATAACATAATTTGTAATATCTACAACATTATTTATTGGTCTAATACCGGAAGCAATAAGTCTTGATTTAATCCAGTAAGGACTATCCTTAATTTCGATATTCTCAATAATTTGTCCATAATAGACGGTGCTATTCTTTGTTTGAGTATAAATAGATACAGGACTTTCGGAGCTTTCTCTAATTACTACAGGTTCATGAAAACTTACATCCACATTAAACATAGCTGCGGTATCATAAGCAACCCCTCTAATTGATAACAAATCAGAACGATTTGCAGTTAAATCCAACTCTAAAACGGTGTCATCTAGATATAAATATTTTAGTGGATCTTCATCAGGCAAAGCATCGTTTCCTAAAACATATATTCCTTTTTCATTATTATCAAACTCTTGTAAACCTAATTCGTCTAAAGAACAAATCATACCGTTTGATTCAATTCCTCTAATTTTAGATTTCTTAATTTTAAAACCACCTGGTAAAGTAACGCCTGATTTTGCAACTATAACCTTTTGATTAGCGTCAACATTAGGAGCTCCACAAACAATTTGAAGTTCTTCACTTCCTACATCTACCAAACATACGCTTAATTTATCTGCGTTTTCATGTTTTCTTATCGTTTTTACATATCCAATGACCAAGCCTTCTATTGAAACAAGCTTGGTTAGTCCAGATACTTCTTGACTCATTAAATTAAATTTCTTTACTAATTCATTTGAATCAATTTCATTAGAAAAATATTGGTTTAACCAATTCATTGATATTTTCATTAAACTACCTCCTAAAACTGCTTATTGAATCTAAGATCATTAGTGTAAAGTAATCTAATATCATCAATTCCATATTTCAACATAGCAATTCTTTCTATCCCCATACCTAAAGCAAACCCTTGATATTTTTCTGTATTATATCCAGCTGCTTTTAAAACGTTATTATTTACCATTCCAGCTCCAAGTATTTCAATCCAACCAGTATTTTTGCATAATGAACAACCATCACCATTACACTTAAAACAACTTACGTCTACTTCTACTGATGGTTCAGTAAATGGGAAATATGATGGCCTTAATCTAATTTCTCTATTTTCACCAAATAATCTTCTAGCAATTAGTAATAGGGTTCCTTTTAAATCAGACAGTGTTGTTTTCTCATCAACAACAAGGGCTTCTATTTGCATAAATTGATGTGAATGTGTTTGATCATCATCATCTTTACGATAAACAACACCAGGACATATTATTTTTAGCGGTAATTGATCAGAATTAGCAAGTAAGCTTCTAACTTGAACTGGCGATGTATGTGTTCTCAATAGGGTTTCATCAGTGATATAAAACGAGTCTTGCATATCCCTTGCCGGGTGGTCTTTTGGTAAGTTTAACATCTCAAAGTTGTAAAGATCAGTTTCTATTTCTGGGCCTTCTTTAATTTCATAGCCTAAACCAACGAAGATATCCTCTATTTCTTCAGTTATCTTAGTCAATAGATGTTTGTGGCCAACTGATAGTTCTTTACTTGGCAAACTTATATCAATAGTTTGCTCTTTTAATAAATTCATAATTTTGTTATCATCTATTTTCTTTTTTTGTTCATCAATTTGCATAGAAATCTCTTGCTTAGCTTCATTAATCAATTTTCCTACTTTTGGTTTTTCTTCATTAGGCAAATTCTTCATGTCTTGCATTAGATTATTAAAGTCACTCTTTTTACCTAGATATTTAGACTTAATATCTAGTAATTCATTAATTGTTTCACATTTTTTAATAGCTAATGACGCTTCAACTGTTAATGCTTGTAATTTTTTTTCCATAAATTCCTCCATAAAAAATAAAAAAATCGCCCTGTTAAGGGCGATTATATTAACCGTGGTACCACCTTAGTTCTAGTAAAACTAGCACTTAACTTATCTTTAACGCAAGATATACGGAGATGATTAGTCTCACTCCAAAACCGAATTCATTAGATTTAAACTAAATGCTCTCAGCAAATGCATTTCTCTCTTGTGTTTAAATGGTCTAATTACTATTGTTTTTTCTTCGTGTTAATTATATTATAACAAATTTTTTCTTTTAAGCAACTCTTAAATAATTATCTTCTTGAAGTAATTGCTAGCAATCTTAACATTTCTACGTATATCCATACAAGAGTAACCATTAACCCTAAAGATAATACCCATCCAACGCTGTGATCTGATCCTGAATCAACAAAATCTTTAATTCTTTGAAAATCAAGAAGTAAAAAGAATGCAGAGAGTGCAGCTGAAATAAAAACAATAACATAATAAATATTGCTAGATGCTAGATCCGGCAAAAAGATTGTTAGTAAGCTCATGATAATCACACTAATTAAAGCTACAACCATAAAAGATGCAAATTTTTGATTAACTTTGATTATATTTGTTGAAAACAAAAGTAACATCACAACAAACACAACAAATGTAGTAATAATAGCTGTTGGTACTATACCCTCATAAAAAGCTGAATAAAGAATAGACACTATTCCTAAAACAACTCCTTCAGCCGCCGCATAAATAAAAGCGAACAATGGAGCTAATCTAGAAGAACGTGAACCAACCATCACAGCTATGAAAGCAACTATCATAGCTCCAATAATCCAACCGATACTAAGGGTTTCAATATTAGTTATAGCTAAATATGCAGAAACTGCTGCTACAGCTAACAAAATAATTGTTTTAATAGCTACATTTGCATAAGTTACCGGACGATCAGTAACATATGTATAACTATTTGCTTGTCTAAAAACAGGATTTGAACTACTCATTCTCATACTTACTACCTCCTCAAAGTATTTAATATATTATACTACATGATTATGAAGTTTTTATGATGAATTATCAAAAATCAAAAATTGATATTTGATTTTTATCAATCATTCCTTCAAAGACACCGAGATTATCCAATTTATCAAATAAAACATTAGATAATTTCGTTCTGTTTTTAATATCTTGTTTAGATATAAATTCTTTCTCATTTCTAGCATCAATTATTGATTGAGCAGCTTTATCACCCATTGAATCAATAACAATGAAAGGCAGAATAAGTGATTTCTTATCTTCAGAGATAACAAAATCTTTAACTTGTGACTTTTCTAAATCTATTGGGCTAAAATAAAAACCGCGTTTTACCATTTCTAAAGCAATTTCTAATACAGTCTGTAAATCTTGTTCTCGATTTGATGCTTCTTTTCCTTTAGATTTAATCTCATTTAATTTTTCAATAATCGTTGTTTCTCCGCCATATAGCGTATCAACATCAAATGTAACAGCTCTTTTGGAAAAATAAGCTGAATAAAAATAAATTGGTTGATAGAGTTTAAACCAAGCAATACGCATAGCCATTAAAACATAAGCTGTAGCGTGCGCTTTTGGAAACATGTACTTAATTTTTGAACAAGACCAAATATACCAATCAGGAACGTTATACTTTCTCATTTCATCAGCATAATTTGCCCATTTATTTAGATTTGTAATAGCCTTTCCCTTACGAACAAATTCCATAATTTCAAAAGCTAAATTAGGATTTAACCCATATGATATCAAATGAACCATTATATCATCTCGGCAACCAATAACATCTTTAAAATCTATCTTACCAAATTCACGATTCTTTCCTAGAATTAATGTTTGTGAATTCCCGTAATATACATCTGTACCATGAGATAACCCAGATATTTTAACCAAATCAGCAAATGATTTCGGTTTTGATTCTGAAAGCATACCCCTAACAAAACTAGTACCCAATTCAGGAACACCATAAGACGCAACATCTGACATTATATCATCGGGCGTTAATCCTAGAACTTCAGTTCCTGACAACATTCTATAGACATCACTATCATCCACAGGAATATCTTTAGGGTTATCGAAAGGAAAATCAGCTGGATTTTGTTCTACTAGATCCATCAAGTATCTAATAACTGTTGGATCATCATGACCTAAAACATCCAGTTTAAACAAGTTATTTTCAAATGAATGGTATTCATAGTGAGTTGTTTTCCAAGAAGTATCTTTTGAATCACCTGGATATTGAATTGGCGTTACATCAAAAATACTACGATTATTAGGAACTACAACTATCCCTCCTGGATGTTGTCCTGAGCTCCGCTTTGATCCCTCAATACCTTTTGCTAATCTAGCCATTTCTGCATGACGAACAGTAACAGGCTCTAAACCTTGTCGTTTTCGCTTTATATTCAATTTAGAATAATATTCTTTGACCATTGCAAACGATGTTTTTGCAGCGCATGTACCAATTGTCCCAGCTCTAAAAGCATAATTTGACCCAAATAATTTTCGGATATATTCGTGGACCTCACCTTGATACTCACCAGAGAAGTTCAAATCGATATCAGGAGTTTTATCACCTTTAAAACCTAAAAACGTTTCAAAAGGAATATCATGTCCATCCCTAATTAATTGTGTATTACAAACTGGGCATTCTGCTTTTGGTAGATCCCATCCTGCATCAGTGCTTTCAAACACATCATGGTATTCTTTTTCAAAATCATTTTCACCGAAAGCTTGTTTTTCTTCATCAGTTTTCTTGAAAGCATGAAAATGACATTTAGGACAAATATAATGAGGCGGTAAAGGATTGACTTCAGTAATACCCATCAATGTAGCAACAAAAGAAGATCCAACCGAGCCCCTAGAACCAACTAAATATCCATCGTCTAGTGATTTTTTCACTAAAAGGTGGGATATATAATAAATCGTTGAAAATTGATGTTCTATAATACTACTCAATTCTTTTTCAACCCGAACTCTAACAATATCCGGTAAAGGATCACCATATAATTCTCTAACTTTATTATTAACCATATTTTCAACTTTATTCTTGATTGATGGCACACCTTGTTCAGCTAAAAATTCATCAGTAGGAGCATAAAGTTCATCTGGGATAATTTTTATATCTTCTATTAAATCTACAATTGCTTGTGAATTCTTAACAACTATTTCATAAGCTATATCAGAACCTAAGAATGAAAATTCTTCCATCATTTCTTCTGTTGTCATAAAATACTGATTTGGTTTTAATTCTTTATAGTATAAATCATGGAAACCACCACCACCTACTAAAGGAGTGTTAATCATTATCTCTCTATACTTATAGTCGCTTGGATCAAGATGGTGAACATCACCAGTCGCTACAACTGGGATGTTTAATTCTTTGCCCACTTCAACTATCTTCTTAATGACTCTTTGAATTACGTTTCTCCAATTTGGTGTTTCAGTTTCCATAAATCTGAAATAACTTAATGGTTGAACTTCTATGTAATCATAGTATTTAGCTTCTTTAACTAGCTCTCTTCTCGTTTTATTTAAAGCTATATCAAAAAACTTAGAATTAAAACAACCACTTGAAACTAATAAACCTGTTCTATTCTTGTCTAAGAAAGATTTTAAAACTTTAGCTTCTCGATCATAATATGTTGTAAGTCCCTCTGATAATATCTTGTATAGATTCTTTAATCCTTCTTGTTCTCTAACAAGAAAGTTAACGTGTTTAGGATATGGATATTTATAAACCTCATTACGATTTATCGCCAAATTTAAATCTTGGAAACGATTAAACCCGTCTTTTCTTAGGTCCTTAATCATATGCAAAAATATTTCAAATAACGCTTTTGTATCATGAATAGCTCGATGATGTCCATCAAGACTAACTTTATAGTGACGGCTAATGCTTTTTAAGTCAAACCTTGATTTATCAGGTATCATCGCTTTTGCAAGCATCAATGTATCGATTGAAGGATTTATCTTACTATCAATTCCCAATTCACGATAGTTATAAGCTAAAAAGTCAACATCAAAACTAGCGTTATGTGCAACTAATACACAATCTTTAGAAAATTCATAGAAATCTTTTAAAACTTCTTTTAGTTTCCTTTTTCCTTTTAACATATTGTTATTTATTTTAGTTAAGTTTTCAGTAAATTTTGATATTGTCATCTCTGGATCAATTAATTCTTCAAACTCGCCTAAAACTGAACCATTTTTAACTTTTATCCCTGCAATTTCAATCAGTGTATCATAGTTTAATGACAATCCTGTTGTTTCTATATCAAAAACTACATAAGTTATCTCTGATAAAAGGCCTTGGAAATCTCCTCTAGTAATTGTAATTTCTTCATCATTAACTAAAATCATTTCAAGTCCATAAAGCGGTTTAATATCTTTCCCTTTAACATATTTTTCAAATGATGGAAAAGATTGAACAGAACCATGATCGCTCACAGCAAGGGCTTTATGCCCATAACTTAGTGCTCTATCAACATATTCCTCAATTGTATTTACTCCGTCTAAAGTTGACATTTTAGTATGAAGATGCAATTCAGAACGTTTGTTTTCATAATTATCTTCTCGACGATTATCATCAATTTGCGTATTAGAACGAGCGATATTAAGAACACTTAAAGTCACTTCATTATAGTAATTATCAAATTGAGCATAACACTTTGCCTTTACACCCATACCAATTTCAATTTCTTTGAAAAAATCTAAATCCGTTGGCTTAGTTCTTCGCTTGACTAAATAAATTGAATCTACACCATCTGTAATAATTAACTTTACACTTGAATTACTATTAGAATCGTTTATTTCATTTTCCACAACTATTCCTTGGACATAAATAATTGATTTCCCTTGATTTCTTTCTTTAAACTCTTCGAATTCCATTTCATCCTTAGGGATCATAGAAATTTCAGTAAAATCATCAAAATCACTTGGTTGATTTAAAGTAATATATTTCACTTCATTCGAATTTAAAAGTTCTTTACTTTCTTTAACAAACAAGTCATTTGTCTTTTTTATTTCGTCTTCTATTGATTCTTTTGAATCGTCGATTTCTATTTCAATTTCTATTTCAAAACCCAGTTTTTTCATTTGTTGCTCAATGTTCAAACGGTAGTTTTGTGGCGAGACAGCCCCGTTTGGAACATATAATTTAATGACATTTCCATCAATGTCTTTATCATATTCTTTTAAGGGCAAAACACGCCTATCATCTCTTGCTATTTCATCAATAGCGAAATCATAATAATCCAAAATGTCCCCATCCATATCTAAAAATCTAACTGAAAAGTCAACACCTTTTAAACTATCATAAATCAATATTAAATTCTGTAATTTTTGAATGAAATTCCGAAAATGCATAATCGGGATTATCTTTTCAAACACAAAGAAAAAAGTCCAAGTATTATTTATCTTGTCTACTTCTACAGATTCAATTTGACAATATTCTTCTATGATTTTATCCTGTAACTCTAATTGTTTTAGTAACGCTCTTATCTTATCCAAAATATCATCTCCAATAACCATTTTATTATATCATATTAATCACTAATTTTAAGAGTGAAAATTAAAAGACTAAAAAAAAATACAGCCGAGGCTGTATTTAAAATTTAGCAGTGACTTTTCCTTCTAGAATCTCTTCTAAAGCCATTCCAACAGCTTTAACACATTTGTTATTAACTGATGAATAATTATCACTTTTAATTATTTTTGCTCTTTTTGCTGCGATATAAGCTAATTTATACTTTGAATCTACAACTTCTAATAAGTCATCGATTGAAGGATAACGTAATCCTTCATGATTCATTTTTTTATTACGTTTACGTTCTTCTTCGTCCGCAAATACCATGTCTCCAGTTTCATAATCGCCATAAGAATATGATTGAAAGTTAAATTCTTTAGGATCATATTTTGTATTTGCTTTTGAACTTCTATCATCCCCGATTATTTCAACAGAGTCACCTTGATCGTTCATCAGTTTTTCTTTGATTTCTAATAGTTTTTCTTGATTCAAATCGTGTTTATCTTTTATCATTCTTTCCCCTCCAAAAGCTTATAGTATTTATGAATTGACCTTTCGGTCTTAGCATGTTCTGCTCTTATAATTGCATAAATT
The DNA here is from genome assembly GCA_041672325.1 of Candidatus Izemoplasmatales bacterium. GTDB lineage: Bacteria > Bacillota_I > Bacilli_A > Izemoplasmatales > Hujiaoplasmataceae > UBA2289. The sequence continues at coordinate 8,779 of JBAYZV010000020.1, read as the reverse complement.
CTATCAGCGGCATTAACAACTTCATCATTAACAACAATATAATCGTATTTATAAGCTAAATGAAATTCTCTTTCTGCTTTATCAATTCTTCTTTTAATAGTATCTAACGTATCTGTACCCCGATTTTTAAGTCGTTCTATCAAAGCTTGCCTTGAAGGTGGCACGATAAAAATAAATACAGCTTCAGGGTTCTTTTCTCTAACTTGTAAGGCTCCTTCAACTTCAATTTCAACAATAACTTCTTTTCCTTTTTCCATCATTGTCTCAATAAAATCAATCGGAGTTCCATAATATTCGCCAACAAACTCAGCGTACTCCAAAAATCCATTAGCTTTTATTCTATTTTCAAACTCTTCTCTAGACACAAAGAAATAGTCAACCCTGTCAACTTCTCCAAGACGAGGTTTTCTCGTCGTCATTGATACAGAATAACAAAAATTATTATCAGGAATTTCAAAAAGAGCTTTTCTAATCGTTCCTTTTCCAACTCCCGATGGTCCACTAATAATAACTAGCAACCCTCGTTCATTCAGTTTCAGAGTTATCCCTCCAATTGCAAAAAACACAATATTTATTACCCTATATCATAACACAAAAGACTTAAATAGTAAAATTATTTTTTTCTTTTTAAACTGTGTTATAATAAACTAGGTGATTATATGAGTATAGACGGAAGATTTATTGGACAACTGTCCATAGAACTAAATAAAAGAATAACTAATTCAAGAATAAATAAAATTTCTCAGCTTTCTAAAGCCGACTTTTTGTTTTCGTTAAGTGTGAATGAAAATTTATATCTTTCTCTATCTAGTGCATTAGCTAGAATTCACTTAGTTAAAGGAAAATATAACAATTTCGCTACCCCAGGCGGCTTTTGTATGTTTCTAAGAAAATATATAGAAAAGGGAATTATTATAAGTGTAAAAGCTTTAAACAGTGATCGTATAATTGAAATCAAAATCAATAATCGTAATGATCTTGGTGATATAAAAGACTATTATTTAGTCATTGAGTTGTTTGGAAGGTATGCAAATCTAATCATTTTAGATGAAAACAGAATAATTCTAAACGCTTATAAACATATTCATCCGTTTGATAATCAAGACAGAACCCTTGTAAATGGCATTAAGTATTCTCTACCAACAGATAATAAACTAAGTGCACATGACTTAGATAATATTGAAGTTTTTTTTAATAAAGATGATATAACATTTCAAGATATAATAGAAAATATTAGAGGTGTGTCACCTTTATTGGCTAAACATATTATCAAACAGGCCAATTACAAATCAAATCAAATGTTTGAAACATATAAAAATATATACTACCAAGAAATTAAACCAACAAAATCTTTAAAGCATTTCTACTACATAGATATCTTCGGTGATGATAAAATATACTATGATAGCTTGTCAGATCTATTGGAGGAATATTTTATGGATTCATCTAGCCTTGATCGTGTTAAACAAATTCATAAATACTTATTCACTGTCATTAAAAATAATCTTGAAAAAAATGTTAACAAATTGGAAAAATTAACTAAAGAACTTAATGAAGCTAATAATAATCAAATAAATCGTATTAAAGGTGATTTGTTGTTACAAAATAACAATCTTATTGACAAGACTAAATCAGAAGTAAAACTTTATAGTTATGAACTAGATGAAGAAGTCAGTATCGAGATTGATCGAATGAGTTGTCCGATTGATAATGCAAACAAATATTATAATCGATACAAAAAACAAAAAAGTGCAATCAAACATATTGAACAACAAATATCTATTACTAAAAAAGAGATTTTGTATTTCGAAGAACTATTAAAACAAATTACTGATAATTATGAAATTAAAGATTTAGAAGAAATTCAAGATGAATTAATTAACAACCATTATTTAGCCAAAAAGAAAGTGAAAAACAAAAATAAAATTCCTAATTATGATGTATTTTATGATGATTTAGGTATTCAAATTGTCGTTGGAAAGAATAATATACAAAATAATTTTATAACCCACAAGTTAGCCAAAAAGGACTATACATGGTTCCATGTTCAAAATCAAAGCGGTTCACACACAGTAGTTATGAATAATGACAATTTGACTGAAACAACAATTAGAACTGCTGCTGCTTTAGCTGCATTCTATTCAAAAAGCAAATTATCAAGTTCAGTAGCTGTTGACTATACAAAAATTAAGTATGTTAAGAAAATTCCTGGTGAAGTTGGTTCTTATGTTACTTATACCAACCAAAAAACCATATACATTGATCCAGATGAAAAAATAATAAAAAAAATAAGAAAGGATTAATCCTTCCTTATTTTTTTCCACTAATTTCAATAGTTATCAATTTAATAAACTCATCTACTTTAACAGTTGTTTGTGCTTGTTCTCCATAACGACGATAAGTAACTTCATTGTTTTCAACTTCTTTATCTCCTACAACTAATTGATAAGGAATCTTTTTTGTTTGAGCTTCTCTAATTTTATACCCAAGTTTTTCTTCTCGATCGTCTAATTCTACTCTTACTTTATTATCTTGTAATAATCCAAGTAGTTTTTTTGAATAATCTAAATGGTATTCATTATTAACCGGAATAACTTTTATTTGTACAGGAGACATCCAAGTTGGAAATGCACCACCATAATGTTCAATTAAAATACCGATAAAACGTTCAATAGAGCCATAAAGAGCCCTATGTAACATTACAGGTCTTTTCTTTTCGCCGTTTGCGTCAATATATGTTAAATCAAATCTTTCTGGAAGATTCATATCCAATTGGATAGTTCCACATTGCCAGATTCTCTTCATTGAATCACGAAGTTTAAAATCTAATTTAGGACCATAAAAAGCTCCATCGCCAGGATTAACTTTATATTCTTTCCCAATTGCTTCAAGAGCGTCAGCTAAAGCTTTTTCTGCTTTATCCCAAGTAGCTACATCGCCAATATATTTTTCTTCCGGCCTAGTTGAAAGTTCGATATGATATTCTAGTCCAAAAACAGAATACATATATTCATACAATCTAACCAATTCTTTAACTTCATTTACAATCATTTCTTCTGTCATGAATATGTGAGCATCATCCTGAGTAAAGTTTCGAACTCTAAATAATCCATTTAAAGCTCCGCTAGCTTCATGACGATGGACAAGACCTAGTTCTCCAACCTTTAAAGGAAAATCCTTGTAGGAATGAATATCACGTTTATAAACCAGCATTCCACCTGGACAGTTCATCGGTTTAATCGCAAACTCTTGATCATCAATTTTTGAAGTATACATATTTTCGCGATAATTAAACCAGTGACCAGAAACTTCCCATAGTTCTTTATTTAACATTATCGGAGTCTGAATTAATTTATATCCTTCTTTAAGATGAACATCGTACCAAAAGTTTTCCAGTTCTCTGCGAAGAATCATTCCATTTGGTAACCAAAAAGGAAATCCAGGGCCATATTCACTTAGCATAAACAAATCAAGTTGTTTACCAAGTTTTCGGTGATCTCTTTTTTTTCTTTCTTCTAAATTTTGTAAATGCTCATCCAATTCTTCTTTACTAAAAAACGAAGTGCCATAAACTCTAGTAAGTTGCTTATTATCGGAATTGCCACGCCAATATGCACCAGCTAAACTTAAAAGTTTAAAATTTTTAATCCACTTTGTTCCCGGTAAATGGGGCCCTCTACATAAATCTGTAAAGTAACTTTGTCGATAAACACTGATTTCTTCATCCTTAGGTAATTCCTTTATTAACTCCACTTTATAAGGATCATCTTTAAAGAATTCTAGAGCTTCTTCATATGAAAGAACAGATCTTTCAATTTTAGAGTTCTGTGAAGCAATTTTTTTCATTTCTTTTTCGATAGTTTTTAAGTCACTCTCAATTAATACATCATCACCTAGATCTATGTCGTAATAGAAGCCTTCTTCTATAACTGGACCAACCCCAAATTTTGCGTGAGGATATAATTTCTTAACCGCTTCAGCTAATAAGTGAGCAGTTGAGTGACGTAAAATTTCTAAAGATTCTTCATCTTGTTCGGATAAAAAAGCTATATTTGAATCTTTAGATATTACTCTGTCCATGTCTAATACTCTGTCATTTACTTTAGCTGCTATACTATTCTTTTTTAGTGATATTGAAATATCTTCAGCTATTTCAAAAAGTGTTTTTGGTTCATTATATTCTTTTATAGAACCATCAGGTAAAATTATTTTCATTTTTTCCTCCTTAAAAAACAAAAAAACGCCCTTTATTAGAAAAGGGCGATTTATAATCGCGGTACCACCTTAATTTGTAACTCATTATTCGTTAACGCCTGATACGGACTTTTTCAAAGTCACTCCGAGGTGGTAATTACTAAATTCTTAATAAGTAGCTTACACCATTCTACTCTCGCTTGAAAAAGAAAATTAATAATCATGTCCTCATCTTTGTTTTATACTATCAATTATATATATTAATCAAAGTTTGTCAAGAAATATGTGGTTTTTCGGTTAAAGTAAACTCTACAGTCATCCTTTTAATTCTCTCAACAATTCTAAATGAAGCAACTGTCTCTAAATTATTGTCTGTTTTTCTAAAAGCTCTAGCCAAATCATTATAACTTAGATTGGAAGAAAAAAATGTAGGTTTATTATCTAGTAAACGATGTTGTAAAATCGGTCCTAATACTTCATCTCTAATGAACTCACTGAAGTATTCACCACCAATGTCATCTAAAACTAAAATTTCCGTTTCTTTTATCAAACTAATTTTATCTTCTAAACTTCCATCCCCAATTGAAGACTTTAATTCTCTTACTAAATCTGGATAATAGGCAAAATACACTTTATGGCCGAGTTTTGCAAGTTCATTAGCTAAAATCGCTAAAATATAAGTCTTTCCTGTACCATACTTCCCTGAAATATACATACCTTTTACAAAATTATCTTTGCTATAGTCTTTAATGAAACCCAATATATAATTATGAATTGACTTCCTAGTATCTCCAATCAAATCAAAATCATCTAAACTCGCATTAAAAATTCTTTTAGGAATATACATAGCATAGATATTATCGCTAGAAGAATTCAAGTTATTATATTTACATCTGCTATAACTAAGTTCTATATAGTTCTTATTATATTCGAGTTTTGGTGTAAAGCCAACAGTTGAAAGCGCGCAATTACTTAAACCAGAACACTTACTACAACTATTAAACTCATCTCTAAATGTTAAAAACACGTTTAGAGATCTAATTACATCTTCGTGAGTCAAATCATGATCAAGTATAAACTTGTTAATTATTGGGTCTGACATTAAACCATCAATAATATTATCATAATCAATATTAGAATCTTGATATGACAAAAGATCTTTTACTGGTTTCATGATTAGTTATCTCCTTCATTTTCTTTCAAATATTCATCAAGCCAATCAGGTTTCACATCTGGTCTAGTGGTTTTTTTATATTGTGATTGTGGTTTTTCTTTCACACTATCAAGATGTTTAATATAATCTAACGCTAATTCAACTGAATCAATTTTATCTCTTTTCCAACCCATACCTACTTTTTGAATATAAGCATAACTAGGAAGATTATTACCTTTTGTTTTAGCGAGAAAAGCTAGTAAGACATTTACAACACCAGGGTTTAAACCAACTTCATCAATCAGTCTTTCCACATGTCTCAAATCAGCTGTAGAAACTAAACCATCTCCTAATTCAGATAGAAGTTCCTTGGGAGTAATAGTTTTAAAATAATCAAGAATATTCTCCGTATCTACAGGCTTGATTGTTACTTCTTCTTTATTCGGATCAACTGGCTCAATATTATAGTTTGACCGAGCATTTTTGGATAGGCTTTCAATGTTAATCATATTATCATCATCTAAAGATTTCACAAATACTTCAGCCATTTTTATTTCGTTCAAACCGTAAACATAACTGAGTTGTTCTATTTTAGTTTTAACTGCTTCAGTTAGATTATCAATATCGTATATATCTTCAGAAATACTCTCTGCAAATAATCGCCAAACAAAACTATAATTATTCAGTTGTGAAAATCCTCTTGTCTTATTGGCTACCAAATCATTTTCATACTCACTACTGCTAGTATTAAGTGTTGGATAAATTTCATTAAATGCTTTTGATATATTGTATTTTTGTTTTTTATTTGGAGTTTTAACTCTAAAAATCTTTAAAAGTTTTTTAAATCTTGTCTTAGTTATCGAAGCTATTAAATATTCACCTAATATTCCATCATTTATAAAGTTTCTAGCACTTAATGGCAACTTTATTTCATAAGAAAAATTGTCATTAGCAAAAAAAGTAACCAATAACCCTATCGCTTCTAGTTTAAATCTTTCTTGTTCTATTTCTGATACTTTTTGTCCTAACATTGACTCTAAATCAGAATGAAGGTACTCTTCAGATATTAAATCTTGTCGATTCATTAGATTCATCAATGTCATATATAGAGAAAATGCATTTCGCCCGATAATAGGTTGATATAACAAAGTTAAAACTTGATAATCAATTTCAGAACACAAACCCTCTCCAGAAACAACAAATGTATCACTTCTTCTCAGTGTTTCCAATAACTTCCTCCTAAGGATGCAATGAGACGCCTTTAAATCTCAATCTTTCTTTTAACTCTGCATATAATGCAATAACTCTTTTTTTAGGTTTATTAAATCCAAATCCACTAAACCAATTAACTTTAAAATCTACTCCCAGTTCAACTGGTGTGATTTCTGATATTGTTACGATTATATCATAACCATTACCTAACATATATATTTCTTTATGAATTTTATTAATACTTTTTATTTCTAGCTGTTCTTCTTGAGCAATAGCTTGAATCGCTTCTAAAACTTGGTTAAAATTGTTACGATAATAATTTGTTCTTAGTCCAGGTTCTTGGTGCAATTCTCTTGTCTCAGCTGTGTTAGAAAGAAAGGTTTTTAATGACATTTTATACTCTCCTTTATCTTTTGATATATTCTTTGAAATTGTAAATAGGTTGATTCTTTATCACCAGAGTTATCAATAACATACTTACTCATTTTAGATTTTTTACTTAAAGGCATTTGTGAATTAATTCGTTTTAAAGCTTCTTCAGTTGATAATTTATTTCTTTTAATAAGTCTTTCTAATTGTATCTTTTCGTCAATATAAACGCAAATTATTTCATCACAAAAGCTCTTCATCTTAGCTTCATATAACAAAGGAATATCTAAAACAACAAGCTTTTCAGTCTTTTCTAACTTATCCAATTCTTCAGTAAAAACATTCATAACAAAAGGATGAGTTATTTCGTTTAATCTATTTAGTTTTAATTGATCATTAAACACAATCTCAGATAATATAGTTAAATCTAGCTCTTCTAGATTAAACTCTTCTTTAATTTCATTATACAATATTTTATTAGTTTTTAATAGGTTTTTATAGATTTTATCAGCATCTAATACAATTACATTTTCAGTTTTAAAATATCCGCTAATAAGTGATTTGCCAGAAGCTATACCACCTGTAAGCCCAATCTTTTTCATATTTTTTTCCTAGGTTGACAACTTGGACAATAATACGTTCCCCGGCCACCAACTCTTATTTTCTTGATTATAGTATTACAAACTGGACAAGGCTTGCCTGCCATAGTATGTACTTTTAACTCATTTTGGAATCTACCATCAACACCTAAACTAGATTGATAAGTTCTAATTGTAGTTCCTCCAAGTTTAATTGCCTTATCTAAAACTATTTTTGCGTTTTTTAGAATTGTCTTAATTTCTTCAACTGACAATATACTTGCAATTTCTTCTGGATTTATCTTTGATCTAAATAAAGTTTCATCTACATAAATATTACCTAAACCCGTGACAATCGTTTGGTCTAAAAGAACAGATTTGATTGGTCGATTCGCTCTCTTAAACTTATCAATCAATTCAATATTATCAGTATTTATTTGATTTGCTTCAACGCCTAATTTTTTTACGCTAAAAAGCGTAAATTCTTTACCTTTATCAACTAATTCAATTGTACCGAACTTTCTAACATCATGATATGACAAAAATTTATTATTATCAAGTTTAAATACAACATGTTCATGTTTCGTTAATTCGTTTAAAGCATTTCTGATGAAATACTTTCCTTCCAACCTTAAATGACTAACTAATGTATAATCATCAAAAATAAAAAACAAATACTTACCATACCGATTAATGTCTCTAAAGGTTTGATTAATCATCTTCTTCTTAAAATCTGACAAATCCATCTTTATAATTTTTGGGTATGGTGCATAGATTTCTTTTATCTTTTGGCCGATTAAATGAACTTTTAAGGATTCTTTTACAGTTTCAACTTCAGGTAATTCTGGCATTCTATTTCACCTCAAAAAGATTTTTTCCTTTGCCGTAATTAGCAATTAATTTAGTGCTAAATGAAACAGCATTCTCCATAGTTTCTTTAGCTATTTTGGTTACTTTATCTAGTTCTTCCGGTAAAACATCTAAAATCACTTCATCGTGTATTTGTAGAATAACTTGTGATTTAATATTAGCTTTATCAAAATTCTCTTTGATTTTTACCATAGCAATTTTTAATATATCCGCAGCTGTTCCTTGAATAGGAGCATTCATAGCAATTCTTCTGCCAAACTGTCTTGTCATATAGTTTTTTGAACTGATTTCTGGAATATAGGTCTTGCGATTAAATAACGTCTTAACATAACCGTTTTTTTCAGCAAACTCTATTTGTTTATCCATATAAATTTTTATTTCTGGATACATTTCAAAATAACTT
>JBAYZV010000019.1:0-17776 GCA_041672325.1 Candidatus Izemoplasmatales bacterium | reverse complement strand
GCCGCAGGCGGCTGCTGAGTGCAGTTTTGATCGCGCAGCTCAATGGCGAACAGGGTTATATTTATTGGTTATTTATGGTTCATTATCTTACCCCTGAAATTTTGTCTTGACAACCGAGCCACTATATTTTTCAGCTTTTATTATAGGGGAAGCACTTTGTATAGCCTCATACCGATCACCATCATACCGATAAAGACTAGGGTTTTCGTAAAACTCTTTAGCATACGGATACGGAGTACAACAAAGGTATCTGATTCCTTTATAATTACGTACAGCTGGGTGGCATGCCTGACCGGAACCGTCATAAGTTTGTATAATTATATTTGATATGGGCTTTTTAACTGAATTTGATTTTTGAATTTTTTATACCCGTCACCTGTGTAAACAGGAAGTTGAAGAACTTCAGACATTTTTGAAGTAGCTTCAAAAAGACCGTTGTCTGTCGATACCTGATAATAAAAAATATACTTGTCGGTCAGACCTTCAGGCTTTATAGCGAATTCGGACCACTGCTCACAGCTTAAAAGCAGAGTAGGGTCAACATTACGCACAATGCTTTTACCCAGCAAATTCGGCTCAAGAAAGGTCTTAAGCTCTTCCTCACGAACCGAAATCGTTGAGAATTTTTTCAAGTTTTCTATCAAGCTTTGTTTATAACTATTAGAAAAGCTTATTGTTCCGGCACTCGCTGCATATGACACCTTGATTCCACTAGCGAATTCAAGAAGTCGGCTGGAGTTTGCATGAGGGGTAAAATACGGATTAAATACTTGATCGCTTCCAGTGAGATATATATCGTAGAAAGGTGGATTATCCTTTAAAAATTTATAATGCTTATAAATATTGTCCGACTCTAATAAGCATCGCTCGATACTGTTATCAAATATTTGGCTTCTGTTCTTTCTGTCTTTATTTCGGATAAATGAAACAGCCACCTTCTTAAAAAAGCCTACCGGGTTACGGCGTAGCACGGACAGCGGAATATCCCTGAAAGAATTATCATTATGATAATCATATCTTATCAATTCCGGTGAATATCCGAGTGAAAGAAGCATTTTTTCAAGTGCCAGTGCCTGATAAAACGCGCCATAGTTTTTTCGGTACATCGTAATTATTCCGATAGTTATATTTTTCATTAATTGCTACCTCTTGAACAGAATTTTTTTGCAGTAGATAACATACCTTGTACTGTATTTTTATTAATCAGCAGTGATACTGCCAGATAAACAACTACTCCAATGATAACTTGAATTATTAGTTTTATTAATGTATTCAGATTTAACATACCGAAGCTGTAAACCGCGACAAACATTACTGCCCCCGAAATGAAGGTTCTTAACGTGTCGTTTAACTGCTCGTTAATAGAGTAATTAATATGTTTTATATTAACGATTCCGCTCGTTATACATAAAACAAGCATTGCGAAAAGGCCGCTAATTACTACAAATATCGGTTGTTTTATAAATACGATTGTTACAGCAATGAGCAATACTCCAATACTGTATCGTATAATCGTTAAAATGAGAAATATACCACTCTTACCGATAGCTTTTAAAGCTCTGTTATGTGCGGCCGCAATCGGTTGAAACATAAAAACAAAGCTGATAACCTGCATATATTTAACACATTCAATCCATTTATCTGCTAATAACACTTTAACAAGCGAATCGCCACAAGCTGCTATTCCATAATAAATCGGCACAAGAATAAATGATAAAATGGTTATTGTCCTTCGTGTGATTTTCTTTACATTTTCTATGTTGTTCTGTTGATCTGACAACTCTTGAAATAATACTTTTTGCATTGATACTTCAATATTATTCGAAAACAGTGCCGGATATTTGGAACCCTGGCTGTAGTACGATAGTTCTACAGGCGAATAGCTTTTACTCAAAACCAAACCTTGCGCTTCATTGTAAAATGATTCGGCAACGGCTGCCACAAGCAGCTTCCATCCGTAACTAAACAGTCCCTTCATTCTTTGAAAAGAAAACTGAAGTTTTGGTTTCCAACCGCAGGTAAATGATAAAATAATTGTGGATATTGTTGTGTTCAACAAATATTGTGCCACCAGTGCCCATGTGCCGTATCCGAGATATGCCATCAATACACCAACCACCCCAGAAATTAAAGTGCCGAAAAGAGTGGAGTAAAAAAACTTTTTGAACTCTTTTTTCTTCGAAATATATGCCTGTTGAATGGAGTTAAATGCCGCTAATATCAATCTAAGCGACATTACTCGCGTGAATATGGTTATTTCTGGCATTTCATAGTAGTTCGCAATCAACGGAGCTGCCAGATACATGATTATATAAAAAACGACCGATATTACAGTGGAGAAAATCAAGGTTGTGGAAAAATCAAGATCGTCAGCATCTTTTTTTTGAATTAATGAATTACCGAACCCCCCTGTGACAAATGAGTTTGCAAGTGTGATTATTAAAGTAATAATCGCAACAACAGAGTAATGCTCTGGATCAAGGATTCGTGCTAAAACAATCGTAACGATAAGTGTAACAATCTGAGCTGATATTCTTTCACCGAAAGACCACAGCATATTAGGTAGTAGTTTCTCAGATTTTTTCATAGTCGCCATTTTTTCATCTTCGTTAGTCTAATGTTATATATCTTTTATGTTTGTCATATCGCATTATATCTCCGCAATACGCTTCCTTATCTTTCTATAATCCTGTGACCTCGCGATTACAGTGCTTTCTATGCATTAGCGCAATCAAATAGTGCTTTTTCCAATACTAATGCTTCTTTCTTTATGTCAAATGCAGTTCCCTCAATTAATGATTTGTTTTGATAATACTTTTTGTCTCTTTTTATGGCTTCAAGTGCAATAACTGCCCATTTATCAGGATTATTATCAAGTGGTACATACTGCAACAATCCAGTAATATCCACTTCTTTTGGTACGACCCCCTCAGTGGCTAAACAGGGTATCCCAAGTGCCTGTGCTTCGACAAGGACAGTACCAAATCCTTCCACCGATGAAGGTAATAAAAATACATCCATTGTTTGATAATAATCAACAACATTCAAGCAAGCACCGGTATATATAACTTTTTCTTTTAGCCCTAATTCATTCGAATAATCCTTTACTTTTTGTAAAAGATCTCCATCTCCGACTACAAGCAAAATAATATTTGGGTCTATCTTTTCCATAGCGTTAAAAATATCTATAAGGAACATGGGATTTTTCTTTTCGGATATTCGACTCACAAACCCAACGACATTTTTATTCTGAATACCCAGGAGATTCTTCATTTTCAGCTTTGTATCCAAATCAAACTTGAATTTATTAGCATCAATTGCATTATTGATTAATATGGCACTTTTGGCTTTTTTATTTCCAAACATAAATTGTGCAGAAGCCACGGAATTTGTCAGCAAAGTAAACTTAAATATACTGAGAATTATTCTTCCTATACAATGAGCAACTTTATGAATTATTCTATTATGTAAATAGCCATTACAATGTGCGTGAAGGATAATTTTATATCCATTCATTTTAGCGAGCAATACCGGTACAGGATAATTCATTGATGATAAATTGAAATAAATAATGTTGCTTGTACTTTTATGTTTTCGTAGCAATTTCCACCAATCCCCCATATTTTTGAATATGTGTTTGCGTTCAGATATTAAGAACAATTTACCACCGCGAGCATTTATATCTGACTCTCTTTCACATCTTTTATCATCAACCACATAATCAAAAAAGCAATCACCACTCATATTGTCATTCATATCAAGCAAGAATGTCTTTATTCCTCCAACAAATCCTCCGCCAAAACCATATACTAAAACTCGCATTTTCTTCCTCTATAATTATTCATATTAAAGTAAGTATTGCCTTACATTAATTATGAATTAATTCTTTTATAGCTAATGCATCTGCTTTCCTCATAAAAACTATTAAAATCAACAAGAAGGCCATTATATGATACAGTGCATATAAAGCCACAATAATGTCCAGCACGTTGAAAATAACACCTATCAGTAGCAGCGGCGGATAGAATCCGGCAATACCGAGCTCACGGTCTATCAAAAGTCTCAGAAAAAGAAAAATATTGCTTTCCCAGTTTTTTCTGTCAACTGTATCATTTTCGCGTGATATCTCCGTGACCCCTATTTTTCGGTTTGCAAATATCTCATTGCAGGTGTACTTTTGGTAAATCAGGCGTGCAAATATATCGGTAACTCCACCAAGTGCTCCTATCAATACTAAAAGGAAGCGGTCATCCGTCGGTATATGTACCGACGTATAATATGCGGCAACTCCAGCTCCTACCATGGAAAACGCCGTCATGGTATAGCCGCCAATTGCATCGAAAAATTCGCCCATGTATGAATTTCGCTTTAGTGTTCTTGCCATCGTGCCGTCTACACAATCAAACATGATAAACAAATTCAAAACGATAGCTCCGATCAACATAACAACACTGTTGTTTATACACAGCAGTACACTGCCGGCAATTGACAGAACCACTACAAATTTTGAAACTGTATTCGGCATTACTCCCATATTCAAGAGCAGGTAAGCCAAGCCTATGCCTGCTTTCCTTGCCCATAACTTTGTCCACAAAGAATCAGTCTTCCGTTTGTTCTCAGGTAATGAATCCTTAACTGTTTTTAAAGAATACTTCATATTAACTATTTTCCTTTGCTAATCTTATGTATATATCGTTATTTGCCTTAACACTGTTCGCAATATCGTATTTTTTTGAATGTTCAACATTGAATGCTCCGATTTTACTGGCTATCTGCGGGTTATCGATAAGATAATCAAGCTTTTTGGCAAATTCATCGGAATCTCGCGGCTTGCACAAAAATCCCGAAACATTCTCCTCCACATAATCCAATATTCCATTTATAGATGTTGCCACTATTGGTTTTCCGCTTGCCATAGCTTCTATTCCGACTAGACCGAGTCCTTCTCTGACGGAGGGTAAAACAAAAATGTCACATGCTTGATAAAGTTTATCTACATCATTTCTGTAACCCAAAAGAAACACCCTGTTTTGCAGGTTAAGTTTGGCTATTTCATTATTGAGCGTATCTTTAAGAAATCCTTCTCCCGCTATCATCAAAATGCTGTCATTTTTCATTTTCTTTACTGCTCTGATAGCTGTTATCTGATTTTTTCTCGGTACCAGTTCACCTATTGTAAGAAGAACAGGCATATCCTGGGCGATGTTCAGTTCTGCTTTTAAGCTTGCCTTATCGTATTTTTGAGCTGTATACTGTGCAATATTTACACCCATTCCCGGAACAAGAACGACATCTGTCTTAAAATGCTTAGTTGCAATCGAGTAATCTTCTTGATTGATTGTAATTATCAAATCTGTATATTTTGAAAGATATTTTTCGATCGGATAATACACCAACCAATTTATGATGGTCGCGCCCTTGAAAAAATGGAATCCGTGCGCAGTATAAATAACCTTAATGCTCTTCTTTTTTAGCGATTTGCATGCTATTCTCGTAATTACTGATGCTATCGGAGTATGCACATGGACAACATCATAATTGCCGTTAGAAATGAGCTTCTTTATTTCCATATATGCTGTGATGTTATCCTTGCTTTTTATACTTCGTGAAAAACCGATATAATGTACTGGACATTGCATTTCCGCGTATGCACGGTTCACTGACTTTTCGCTGTCATTGCAGGCAAGCTCCACATTAAAGCCTTTCGCGATTAACGCTCTTATATGTTCCACAAAGAAATTCATTGTTCCGGAAATAGCAGTCACATACAACACTTTCATGGTTAATTTCCTTTCGATATTGCTTTTATATTCAACTTTTTCGACTTTTCATCCCTTTCTCTCCAAAAGGCTGCAATATATTTGAAAGTAGGTCCCCCGTTTGTTTATAACAGTCGTTTGGTTTCCTCAGTATTCTGTGTTTCCGCGCTTCGGATCTCATCGTACTTTGACTTGTGCTGTAATGGTGCTACAAGTACCAACATCATACCCAAATAAAACAATATTGAAATGGACCCATTTATGTTCGCGACAATCATTAATCCACCGTATAACAAAGCAACGCACCTTAAAATATCTGACGGATATCTCACAAATCGAATAATAGCGAAATAGAACAACACAACTCCGACTATTCCACAACTATATATAATCGTCATCAAGCCTGTAAAATATACATCAGGTAATGCCAAAACACCTTTCCCAAATATTAGTACATTCCCACTGAGCGACGAGATATACTTATCCCAATACAATGTCCTGCCTAAAAGAGATGACTGGTTCGCTGTAAATCCGCCGTAATTACTCCCAAGAAATCTAGCAACAGCGATTTTCACAGAACTAAGTTGTAACGCAAAAAGAATACCAATGAAGCCAATAATAAAAGCGGAGAACAATATCCTGATTCTTCGTCTTAATCCGCTTGACTTCATAAGTGTCAATAACAGCCATGCCCAAATGAACAATACTATAGCCACACCAATTCCGGATGTAGTTAAAAGAACACCTACAGAAATGATTAATGCATTTTTATAATCCGGTTTGTCATTTATTAAACAGAATGATAAACCTATGCAAGTATATTGAGCAAAGTGGGCAGGTTCAAGAAAAAAAGCTGACGGTCTGTAAAAGCTACTGCCTTCACCAAAACCTTTTTTTATTAAAGATATATATGGCTTCATTGAATCCATGCAAAAATCACTGACAATTAATGGAATATGAAAACTAAATACATAATATAGTAGTGTTTGAATGATAACAGCCATTGCGGCAATCGTTGATACTATTTTTATGTATTTTTTCAATGCTTCGCTGTCTACTATATCAGTTGAAAATGTAATTATATTTAATAAAACCGCTATGTACAATATAAAATTTGTCCAACTGCCAACACTTTTGACAATTGTGTATATTAAATAAACGGATATAGGTATTATAAACTTCCAATAGACTTTATTACAACGAGTTATAAAAATCAAAAAAGAAAATAAAGAACCGATAATTACTAATGTTGTTGAAAGCCCCAGTCCAATTAGAGGAGTTTTATACATCATTAAAACAGGCAACAAAGATAAAAGCAGGGCAATAATCTTACTTCTCTTACCTTCGTGGTTTTCTTCCAAACTCATTGATTACTCTCTCCTCCAAATAATACACTTTTTTGTTTACATCAATATTTCAACTCTAGTTTATCATTGCTTTGCTGTAACAGCACACGCTAAAATCAAAAAAACAATACAGCGAAATAAAATTCATTGATGTTAAATAATAGTTTGCCTCATTTTATTCTACAATGTTTTTATACGCAGCATATATTACTTTTACCGTCTCTGCTGCTAGTTCAAATCCAGACCTTGGCTGACGGTTGTTAGTTACCACTTCCATGAAATCCTGTATTTCGTTTATATATCCACGGATTGTTTCATCCTCAATAAAAGGATTGTTCCAACCAAGCTTGCTCGGTAGCATTTCAGATAACGGCACGTTCTCCATTCCATCTTCGTCAAGCAAGTATGTGCTCATAAGGTTGTTCAATGTTAACGTGCAGTGTATTACAGCGTCGTTACAATATAATTCAACGTAATTTTTACTGCCGCCGAGAAGCGTATCTGTCGCAATAACCACCGCACGGCTTCGATCGGAAAACTCTAAGATTGCTACTCCAGTATCTTCTACATCGTACGGTCTAGCTGCTATATGGCGATGTTCATATTCGGTCAGAGTGGATGTTACTCTTGCCATATCGGCAATTACATTTACAACTTTTATTTCTTCTCCACGCGCTTCCGCTTCTTGCTGTTTCAACCACAGTATTGCTGAAAGCGGGTGTGTCCCGGTACGAATAAAAGTTCCGCCACCGGTCTTTTCCCATTCACCCGCAACGGGTGAGCTTGAGCCCTTTAAGCTTTCTTCACCTTTTGCGAATAAAATCTTGCTTTTTTTTGCTTTGATAATTTCTGCCGCTTTAAAAATAGCGGGAGCATATACAAAATTTTCAGCATACATAAACTGTTTTCCAGAGCGTTTTAAAGCTTGCTCAATTTCTTCAAGATCTTCTAGACAAGCTTCATACATTTTTTTCTTAGATACATTTCCTATTGGTTTTTTATCTTCAGGTCGCCCGAAGTAGCCTATAAGCGGTTTTTCACATATTACATGCTTTCCAGCATTGAGCGCTCGAATAATTTGTTCCTTGTGCAAATACGGCGGAGTACATATATCTATGACATCTACCTCGGGATCTTTTAATATGTCGTCATAGTTTATTGTAATATTTTCGAATCCGTACCTTTTCTGAGCAGCAAGAAGTTGCTCTTCTCGTCTTGCAAATATCCATTTTCTTCTTACAGTAATGCCATAAACCTTATCATAAGCGCCCATATGTAATTCTGTTGCACGCCCAGCTCCGAGCATTCCGATTGTTACAGTATTTTTCATACAAACCATCCCATAAAGTAATTTTGATTAGACGTTCATCAGTTGTAAGATATCCTCTTGACTCAGTTTTATAATTTTCATTTTCCCGATACTCTCAGGTAATGCAAAAACAATGTTGTCATCCTTGTTTTTTTTATCATGTTTCATGAGAGAAACGAGTTCTTTGTTAACTTTTATCTCATGATGTAATTGATATTTTTGACAGCAAGATTTGATTCTTTCAACTAATTCGCTTCCACACATACCAAGTGAATATGCAATTTTCGCTTCATAAACCATTCCTGTTCCGACAGCTATACCGTGCGGTATAGAGTAATCGCTTGCTTTCTCAATTGCGTGAGCGATTGTATGGCCAAAGTTAAGAAACCGCCTTATCCCATTTTCGCGTTCGTCATTTTCTACTACATCACGTTTGATTTCCACATTGCGTTTCAGGACCCATTCAAGGTTATCCATAACGCCATCGTTTTCAATACTATGTAAAATATCGGTTCCGTTGATAACACCATGTTTTATGACCTCAGCCATTCCATTTCCAAATATGTCGAATGGAAGACTATGTATTATTGCACTGTCACAGATTACGATTCGGGGTTGCCAGAACGTACCGGCAAGATTTTTCCCAGCGCTCAGATCAACCGCAGTTTTACCTCCGACCGACGCATCCACAGCGGCAAGCAAAGTCGTCGGAATCTGAATAAAATCTATTCCGCGCATATATACCGATGCGGCAAATCCGGTAATATCTCCGACAACTCCACCGCCGAGCGCTATGAGAGTGTCATTTCTCTTAAAATCGTTTTCCGCAAGGAATTCAAGAATACTGGCGAAAGTGGTAATGTTTTTTGAGTCTTCTCCATTAGGAAAAACATATCTCACAACGGAATAACCATGATCGGTTAAGTTTGTATTAACCTGATCAGCATAAAGCCTGTCCACAATATTATCAGTTATAACAGCAATCTTCTTTGATAAACAAATGTCGCTAATTAACGAACTCAACTTTCTTATCAAACCATCGCCAATTAAAACGTTATACTGTTTAGATGCCCTAACAGGTATCGTTGTCATGAATGAACTCCATAAATGTCATTATTGATATGACAAAAAATTGAACTGCTCCGTAAAATTAACCTCGTTATTTTTTGTCGCAGTTATTGCTGTTCTCGGATGCTGATTTGTTAGCCCGGTCAACATATAGGAAGTATTGTAACCCCACTTTAATCCTTGTTCTTTCATTAATAACATTTGTTTTTCAACCAAGTCAAGAACCGGTTCAATATGATACTTTTTGCCATTCATGTAACCGAGCAACGCTTCCAAGTGGCAGTTACCGGCTCCTCTGCCCATCCCGTAAACCGTAGCGTCAAGTAATTTTGCTCCGCAATTCTTGGCTTCTATCGTATTGGCAAAAGCACACTGCTGGTTGTTATGCGCGTGCATTCCGGTCATTTTTCCGGCGGGAGCTAATATATCGCGATAGAGACGAACAAGGCGCCTAACTTGCTTAGGGTATAAAGAACCATAACTATCGACAATATAGGCGCCGATTATTTGCGTTTTCGATAACGCTTCCATGGCGTTTGTTATTTGTTCGTCAGTGCATTTTGATATTGCCATCAAATTACAAGTGGTTTCGTAGCCCATACCGCTAATATAGTTTATCATCTCAATGGCTTCTGGTATTGTCTCGATATATGTAGCTACACGAAACAAATCCACTGGACTTTCTGCTTTTGGATGTATGTCGTTTTTTAAATCACAGCGTCCAACATCCACCATGATCGATATTTTCATGCTTGACTTATTATCTTTGACAATTTCTCTGATCTGATCATCAGATGAAAACTTCCATTTTCCAAATTTATTGACATCAAATTGTGCTTTATCCGCTCGATAACCAAATTCCATGTAATCAACACCCGCTGCGATGTTTGTTTTATAAAGCTCTTTTACAAAATCATCTGTAAAATAAAAATTATTAACTAAACCACCATCACGTAAAGTGGCATCAAGGACTTTTATGCTTTCAATATTTGTCGTCATACCCTTCAATTCCTTATTTGTTCAGTTTACTCTCAACGAGCTTTATAAGCTTTCCTACCACTTTGATGTCGGGATTTACAAGATCATCGTCCGTAAACGTGATATTGAACTCATCCTCAAGAGTGGCAATAAATTGAATCATTGCAAGTGAATCAATATAACCTGACTCAATGTAATTCAACGAGAGTATATCTATATCATCCGGTATTGTATACTCTCTCTGTAAATAATCCAAAATGAACTCTTTGACGTTTTTCATTACACACCCTCCGTCAAGTATCAAGACCCATTTTTTTGATATGACTCAATATACTCATTCTTTGCAATTTACCCATGGCGTTTTTAGGTAATTGGTCTATGATGAATATTTTATGAGGCTGTTGAAAATCAGCAAGATTTCGAGCGCAGTATGTTTTAACAGTTCTTAAATTGATTTCAAACTCCGCTTTAGGTACGATAGCAAGAGCAACTACCTCTCCTAAACGGTTATCAGGATATGAAAACGCAGCACACTCCTCAATCTCCGGCATTCTGCCGACAACGGTATCAATATCATTCGGGTAAACATTAACGGCACCTGTTATGATTATTTCTTTTTTCCTGCCCGTAAAATAAAGATAACCGTCTTCATCGAGATATCCGAGATCTCCGGTTCTGAAATATCCATCAATGGTTAAGGCTGCCATCATAGCATCATGCTTATAATAGCCTTTGCATATCAAGGATGACATACAGGCTATCTCGCCGATTTCATAGGGAGCACAATCGGTATCAAAATCAGTATTGTTATCGTCGCGAAGTATTCTGATTTTTGCTTCGTCAAAAGGAAGTCCGACGGATTTTTGTTTATAAGGCGTTTTTTGAAAACATATGTTGGTTATAGTTGAGGTTTCTGATGTTCCGTACATTTCATGAAACTCACATCTGAGCTTTTCTATTAATTCAAGCTTAACCTTTTCTTCAAGTAATGCTGACGAGGAAACAATTGATCGGAAACTCGTTATATCGGGTGACTCTGTGTGCTTCATATGCTCAAGTATCTGAGCTAGCTGTACCGATACAGCTATGGTAAAAGTAGGTTTCTGCTCTTCAACACATTTGAGCCAAAGAGCGGGAGTAAAGCGCGGGAGTAAAATGGCTGTGGCTCCTAATATCAACGGCAGTATAACAAGACGTTCTGCGAGTGTATGATAAAGCGGAGTTGCCGCAAGGATTCTGTCGTCTTTCGTAATTCCGTATACGCGGATGTGAGCCATCGAACGGTCATATTTGTTTTTTTGGCTGATATCTATCGGTTTCGGATTTCCGGTTGACCCGGACGTCATGGTTAATATCAAGCTTTCGTTTCCTGTGATGTTTTCGATTTTGGGCCTGACAGAAGACATTCCATCAATCATAGAAAACGGCACAGTTCCCGGATAATCTCCGTCAAGGCAGATTGATACGCCGGGTATTTCAAGACCGCCGTTCTTATCCAATTCGTTGAAAAAAGATTTTCTTGCGATCAGATGCTTCATATCTCCGAAGTGCATTGCAGATTTAATAGCTTCGAGCGGCAATGTCGGGTTCAACGGAACAAGGCATATTCCGAGTTCAGCGGCAGAAAAAAACAATGCAACGGATTCAATGCTGTTATTCATTGGAATGGCAATATGATCGCCGTATTTTATACCGCTTGTTATCAATAAATTAGAGTATTTGCTGACCAAATCAGCCATTTCCACGTATGTCAAACTTTTTTTGTCACACCAGATGGACGTTTTTCGAGGTGTCTCGAGAGAGTTCTTATAAAACAAATCCGCTAACTTGCTCATATAAATCACCACTTTCTAAATCATTTGTTATCGCTATTATCTCTTTGTTCAAAGAAAGCATCCCACATATAGCTTATGACTTTTTCATCGACAGTTTGCTTATACGGCTTCAACTCATTTGGATATGCTTGTTCACAGTGTTTTTTGAAATACTCGTCGAATGTACAGATAACGCGAGCCGGAATACCTCCGACAACCGAGTTCGGAGGCACATCGTGAGTCACCACGCTTCCTGCGGCAATGATTGCATTCGGTCCGATTCTGACATCTGACAATATTATCGAACCTGAACCTACAAATACATTATTCATTATTTCAATACATCCTATATTCTCTTGAAGGAGTACCCCCACCCCCCCGCATAATTATTCATTTTATTGTATATTGAATGAATAACATCGTGTGTGATGAACTGTACGTCGGAAGCTACCTGTATATTGTCATGAAAACGGATCAGCTTTGCATATAACGGAATTTTCCTATCCATTATAGCAACATTTTTACCAATTGCACCGTAAATATTATGTTTTCTCGCCCAGTTTGCTCTGGCAGAATCTCCGCGTATCGTTCACAAACGAATCGTCTGAAATAATCTTCTAACCGTCATATAAAACCTCATTTAATTAGGTAAAGCTCTTGCCGGATTTCCGAACATTTTCGCTCCGGGGTTAACATCTTTCAGCACAACGCAACCAAGCCCTAAATAAGCGTTATCTCCGATGTGAACATCCTGCGCTATACACACTCCGGCGGCAAGAAAAACATATTTGCCGATCTTTACATTTCTAACAACATTGCAATTTCCGCTGATGGTCGAATAATCTCCGATTTCAGTGTCGTGTCCTATCGGAGAAGATAAGATAGCGACAAAGTCTCCAGCAGTCGAATTGCAGGAAAGTTTTGAGTACGGAAACATAATTAGACCTTCTCCGTAATATGAATACTGCGTTATGATTGCGGTAGGGTGGATTATTGTTGCGAATACAGCGCCCTTTGCTTTCATAAGAGTCACAATTTTTTCTTTGATATACGGATCAGCGACAGCAAGGGCAAACACTTCATCATATTTGGGGATCCAGTCTTTTACTGTGCCTATAATACTGTAGTCGCATTCCACCCCGTCAAGTGCAGTTATATTGTCATCAATAAACCCCGCTATATCCCATGTCGGCTTTTTTTTGTTTATATCTTTTATCCAAAGAAGCAATTCGCGTCCGAAGCCGCCGGCACCGATAATAATAATTTTTTTCATTGTTACCTGCCTCTATATCTTCATGTAGTTACCGTCTGCGTCCGATAATTCGTTAACATCGGCCGTTCCGATAAATTCACCGCGCGCGTCTCCGTCGTCTGCTGTCGCGCCTTTATGTGAAAACACGACCTTTACGGTGTCGAATATGCTTTTTACATCAACCAATAAACTGATATGGTTTGCATACCATACATCGGCGGCAAATTGGTTTTCCCATGATTGAGAATTGCGCCCGTTTGTGGTTGCGGGATTTGACAGTCCCGGACGAACCTCATGCCGCCTGAGCTGCTCCGTTGTATACCTCTGCAAGTAACGTACCGGTAACGGCCTTGGACCGATAATACTCATATCGCCCTTGATAATATTTAATAAACTGGGCAGCTCGTCGATTGAACTTCGCCGTAA
Source organism: Candidatus Izemoplasmatales bacterium (assembly GCA_041672325.1). Classification (GTDB taxonomy): domain Bacteria; phylum Bacillota_I; class Bacilli_A; order Izemoplasmatales; family Hujiaoplasmataceae; genus UBA2289. The sequence continues at coordinate 3,824 of JBAYZV010000019.1, read as the reverse complement.
TGCTAAGCCGAGATTTGTGTTTCGTTCTGTATCCGGAAGGTATACGCCCTTTTCGTCCCTTGCTTCGGTCATTGTTCTGAATTTCAGCATATAGAACTCTCTATTTCCTTTACCAATCCGTCTCTGCCTAAACAGAACAGGAGAGCCCATTTTGATTTTTACCATAAGCGCAACAATCAAAAGAGGTATTCCTAAAATGATAAGCGCCAAAACGGAAAGAGTAATGTCATAAAACCGTTTGAAGAATTGTTTATAAAAAACCACATTAAGAATTATGTATACTATTAACGCGCCGATACAAATAAGTAAAACCTGCCACCATTCCATATCAAATAAAGCATCCTTTAATTATTTCAATAACAATATCCTGTTCCTCAACCGTCATCTTATTGTCGCTCGGAAGACACAGGCCACGGTTGAATATGTCCATACCAACATCGGCGTAACCGCCGGCTATATAAGCGTTAGTTCTTGCGCGTCCGTTGCCGTCGCGAGTTACAAAACCGTTCATACGAAAAATCGGCTGCATAAGCATCGGTTTCCATATCGGACGGCCTTTCCGCGTTGTAGTTTGCGAGTGTTTCAAGTATTTCGGTCGGACATGATTTACCTGCTTCACGAATATAACACGCCTCACTCTCGCTTCGAACCTGCTTGCACATGGCATCTTCGTCGATCAGTATACAGGAAAGCCAAAAGTTAGGAACAGAGTTTTTCTCATCGTAGGGGTTCATAGTGACAGGTAACCCCTCAAAACCCCTTTTGTATCTCTCATATATCGCACGCTTCTGAGCAATGTGTTCTTCGAGATGCGGAAACTGACCCCGCATAACCCCAGCTATGACATTACTCATACGATAGTTGTAGCCGATTTCCTCATGCTGATACCACGGGGCATTTTCTCGGCTCTGCGTTGACCATTTACGCGCACTATTTGCTGCATCAATATCGTCGGTCAATAGCATTCCTCCGGATGAACCTGTGATAATCTTATTAGCATTAAATATATTCACATCTTTTCCTGGTCTCTGTTGCACGAAAAACGGATTCCCTTTCATAGCAATTGCTCCGACTATTATTAAAATCAACAACACCGGAAACAGCACTATCAATGCGATAAGCGCCAGTATAAAATCCAGCGGTCTTTTTATGTATTTTGCGTACATGCGTGAATCCCCTTAAAAACAGTTTCGTATAATCGCAATAACCCGATTTTGCTCTTCTTCCGTCATTTTAATATCCGACGGCAAGCAAAGCCCCCGTTTAAAGATATCACCTCCTACATCGTCGCCATTTGCCGTTATAAAATCATGACTTGAGTATATAGGCTGGAGATGCATAGGTTTCCAAATGGGGCGAGATTCTATATTTTCCTTTTCTAAAACCATTCGCATTTTTTCAGGTGTGCAATTTTTCATCGCTTCCCTATTGATTGTAATACAGCTAAGCCAGAAATTAGGAAGACTGCACTTGAGATAGGGATTCATCTTAACCGGCAAACCCATAAATCCCTCTTCATATCGGTGATATATTTTTTCTTTAAGTGTTCTATGCTCATCAAGATGCAAGAGCTGACCCCTTCCGATACCTGCAACAATGTTGCTCATACGGTAGTTGTAGCCAATCTCGCTATGCTGGTACCACGGCGCGGGGTCACGAGCCTGGGTGATCCAAAACTTTGCCTTGCTTATTCCCTGCTCATCGTTGGACAGTATCATCCCTCCGCCGGAGGTGGTTATAATTTTGTTGCCGTTGAAGCTTAGGATGCCGTACTTCCCGAAGGAGCCGGTCTGCCTGCCTTTATAAGTAGCGGAAAGCGATTCTGCCGCATCTTCAATAAGGACAACTCTGTAGCGTTCGCACAAATTAACAATTTCGTCAATCTTCGCAGGTACACCGTAAAGGTGGGCAACACAAACAGCTTTAACTTTACCTTTATACTTCTCAAGTGCTATTTCTAAAGCTTCAGGGCTCATATTCCAAGTGTCACGTTCGGAATCTATAAATATCGGAACCCCGCCTTCATAACAAACAGGATTTACCGTCGCCACGAATGTAAGATCGGAACATAAAACAATATCGCCCCGACCTACCCCCGCCAATCGTGTGGCAATATGTAAAGCGTGCGTTCCCGCGGTCATTGCCGCTGCTGTTGCAACTCCTATATAATCGGACAACTCATTCTCAAACTCGTTTACGTTCTTGCCTAAGGGGGCTACCCAGTTTGAGTCGAATGCCTGTTTTATATATTTTTGCTCGTCGCCATGCATTGTGGGGGACGAGAGCCAGATCCGTTTACGCATTTGGTTTCCTCTTGGTTTTTATTTTTATCGAATATATTAGATGAGATTAATGCAAATTTGTTTGTACCTTTTTGTAGGTATTTAAAGGTTAAAATACCTAAAAATTGAAACTTGGCAGAACTTTTATTACAACTTACAAAGATTATACTTTATATTGAAAGTTTTTTCAAGCCCTTAGCTATCTTTATGTCTATTTTTTTTGTAAGTGAATTTCCAAAGTAAATTTCACAGTGGGATTTACGATGGAAGTTACATTGGGAAGAAGAATATAGTAGAATTAAGTCTGGGAAATATCCCACGAAAGGAGCCTGGACTATGAACGAAAAGAAAAACAAGCACATGTCAATTTGCGACAGGACAGAGATACAAGAATGTCTGTACAAACGAATGACCTTTAAAGCGATTGCCAAACTTATCGGAAAAGACGCAACTACGGTTTCTAAGGAAGTAAAGCTTCATGCACAGCAACACATGAATAGCTTTACAAAGACAAATGAGATATGCTGCAAGCTTTTGAAAGCTCCCTTTGTGTGCAATGGATGCAATTTGAAAAGCTCTGCGGCATGTCGGTATGCAAGGAGAGTTTATGTAGCAAAAACAGCACAAAGCGCATACGAAAAGACATTGGTTGAATCAAGAGAAGTTATTGCTCTCAACAAGTCGGAATTTTATGAAAACGACAGAATCATAACCGAGCGTACAGTATAGATAACATTTTGTTTTTCGCCGACAAAATCAAAGGGCTGCCGCTGAAAACACTTGGTTATCATATACCCGAAGAACTATTTGCGAAAGAGCTTGACCGAATATATGTCGCTTGACAGCAAGAGCCTGATGTGGGATTTCTCCGTTCGGGCTACGCCCTCTCTTTATAACCCCACATCATTCTATTATAGATTCGTATGGATTCTAAACTATTGCAACTTGCTATTGTAATTTACTTTAATAACTCACAAAACAAGCATATAAATACTATAAATTATACACAACAAAAAAACGGCGGTAACGCAAGCCACCGGCCGTTTAGCTGATAAAATGTTTTATTTTTTATATTTAAAACAACACCCTTTTCTTAATAATTTAATCGTCGGGGATTAGAATATACTTTTCGCCTGTTGTAATATCGATAATAGCGAAATGCTCTGAGGGCGACTTTCTAAAACCGGTTTTTTTGGTATACTCGTCGGCTTGGCGCACATCATAAATATCGGTGATATATGTGTATAAAAAGTCTCCGTCGTATATAAAGCTGCTTAATTTGTCAGGATAATCTTCAGTTATGAAATCCACAACCGTTATGGTTTCACCGCTTTCCGGATCAGTCCGGGTTAAGCGGTAGGTTGTTCCATCCACATACGCTCTTGTGTAATAATAACCATTCACTAACGTACCGCTAAAAACGGGAATTTTTTCCGCGGTACCGCCGCTTTCCGGCAGGCGCAGCATATAATCTGTTTCTTCATTTAAACTTTTATCACTAAAAGTAAAATATCCGTTTTTCAATTCGATGCCAAAAGTCAA
>JBAYZV010000018.1:0-18370 GCA_041672325.1 Candidatus Izemoplasmatales bacterium | reverse complement strand
TATTATTGAAAGTCGAATGAATATGTGCGATCCCAGTAGGGATGTTCTTTTTCACACGACGTTTAGTTTTTACATTACGTGCCATTTAATTCAATCTCCCTTCTTATTTCTTCTTATTAGCTACTGTTTTTCTAGGACCCTTACGAGTTCTAGCGTTGTTACGTGTATTTTGACCACGTACAGGTAAACCTCTACGATGTCTTAAACCACGGTAGCTACCGATTTCTTGAAGACGTTTAATGTTCATTGCAACTTCACGTCTTAAGTCACCTTCAACTATATATTTTTGTACTTCTTGACGAATTTTTACTACTTCTTCATCTGTTAAGTCTTTAACTCTTGTATCTTCTGAGATACCACAAGCTTTAAGAATTTCTTCAGCTCTGGTTCTACCGATTCCATATACATAAGTTAAAGAGATAACAACTCTTTTTTCTCTAGGAATATCTACTCCTGCGATTCGTGCCATAGTTACCTCCTATTATCCTTGTCTTTGTTTATGTTTTGGATTATCACAAATGACAAGTACCTTGCCATTACGTTTGATAATTTTACATTTATCACAGATTTTTTTTACAGATGGTCTTACTTTCATACCATTACCTCCTTAAAATCTTTCCTCTAATATTTTTTATTTCATACGATAAGTTATTCTTCCACGTGTTAGGTCATAAGTTGACAATTCAACTTTTACTTTATCACCTGGTAAAATGCGTATGTAATGCATGCGGATTTTACCAGAAACGTGTCCGAGTATACGGTGTCCGATTTCTAGCTCAATTATAAATTGCGCATTGGGCAAAACTTCTACTACAGTTCCCGTCATTTCAATGACATCATCTTTTTTTGCCAAATAAATCACTCCCCTATTCTTTAGTCAGGATTTCATAACCTGTATCAGTAATCAAAATCGAATGCTCAAAGTGAGCTGATAATGATCTGTCACGAGTTATGGTAGTCCAGCCGTCCGACAAAACTTTTACTTCTTTGTTACCTATATTTATCATTGGTTCAATCGCTAGAGTCATTCCAGCTTTCAAAACAATTCCTCTATGTGGTAACCCGTAATTAGGAATTTGTGGGTCTTCATGTAAATATCTACCAACTCCGTGCCCAACAAAATCCCTTACCACACTAAATCCTAATGATTCAGCGTGAACTTGAATTGCGTGTGAAATATCAGATAATCTATTATTAGGTTTAGCAAATTCTAATCCTTTGAATAAACTTTCTTCTGTTCCTTTCAACAAATCAATTGCAGCTTCTGATATTTCCCCACATGCATATGTCCAAGCACTATCACCGTGATACCCTTTGTACTGTGCGCCTATATCAACTGATACAATATCGCCATCTTTTAAAATTTGTTCAGCACTAGGTATTCCGTGAACTACTACTTCGTTAACTGATATGCATGTAGCTGCGGGGAAACCATTGTAATTTTTAAATGAGGGAATAGCTCCATGGCTAATTATAACTCTCTCAACCAAATCATCAATATGTTTAGTAGAAACACCCGGTTTAATCGCTTCTTTAGCTGCTTTATGAGCTAGTGCGACAATTTTACCGGCTTCTCTCATTAATTCTATTTCTCGATTTGATTTTAATGTTACCATTACTTCTCACCTAACTTTTTTATTATGTCATGAAAAACTTTACTCGATGATTGTTCACCGTCTACCACCAACAATAATCCTTTTTCAGAATAAAAGTCTAATAATGGTTTAGTTTTTTCATTATAAATTGCCAAACGATTCATCACTGATTCTTCTAAATCATCTGGTCTTTGAATTAATCTGTGCCCACAATGATCACATATTCCTTCTTGTTTGGAAGGATGGTAATCAATGTGGTAAGTATGTCCGCAATTAGGACAAACTCTTCTTCCGGCCATACGATGAAGTAAAACCTCATCTTTTACATCTACATTAATAACTCCTGTTAGTTTGATATCTAATTGACTTAACATTTCTACCAAAGCTTCTGCTTGAGTTCTTGTTCTTGGATATCCATCTAGCATAAATCCGTTAGGATAATCTTTTTCATTCAAAATTTTCCAAACTATTTCATTAGTCATTTTATCAGGGACTAAATTACCTTGATCAAGGTATTTTTTAGCTTCAATACCAATTTCAGAACCCTTCTTAATTTCTTCTCGATAAATATTACCGGTGGAAATATGTTTAAGTTGATAATATTTCAGTAATTTTGTTGATTGGGTTCCTTTTCCGGCTCCTGGTTTACCCATAATTAGTAGATTAATCATTTCTGACTATCTCATAAATCCAGCATATGCTTTTTCTTGAGTGTCAGTTTGAATTTGTTTAGCTGTTTCTAAAGCTACCCCAACAATAATCAGTAAGGATGTACCACCAATTTGCGCGTAAGTATGTCCTAATACCATTGAAGTTATGATTGGTAGTGATGCAATTATTACTAAGTAAAGCGCACCAATCACTGTAACTCTAAATAATACTTTTGTAATATAACTTTCAGTTTCAAATCCTGGTCTAACACCTGGAATATATGCATTTTGTTTATTCAAGTTTTCTGCTATTTGTTCTGGTTTCACCAAAATGAATGAATAGAAGAATGTGAAAACAAAAATCAATACAATATAGATAACGAAACCGATTGGTTGATTATATGTAAATATTTGGTTAATCCAGTTGCTCGCTGTAGCGTTAATATTTATATATTGGAATATAGTTGATGGTAACGACAAAATAATTGATGCAAATATTACTGGAATAACTGATGCAGTATTTAATTTAATTGGAATATTTGATTCAGATTTCCCTTTAAATTTAGCACTTCCTGGACGGTTAGCATATTGAATGGGAATCTTTCTTACTGCAACTTGCATGTAAGTAATACCTACCAAAACAATGATAAACATTAAAATACTTACACCAAACAAAACATAACCAGAGAAAGCTCCTTGACTAGCAAAAACATTTCCTGCTAAAGCGTTATTTGGATCTGCAATATAGTATTGAACTAATGATGCGATGGTTCCAGGGAATGAAATAATAATCCCAGCAACGATTAACATTGAAGAACCATTACCGATACCCTTTAAAGTAATTTGGTCAGCTAACCAAATCATAAAAGCTGTACCAGCAGTTAAAACAACCGCAATATAAAAATACACTAAAAACCACAAACCTGTATTTGGCCCCACCCAAGAAGTAATACTTCCTAAGAATAATTGTTCTTGAGAATGGAAAGCAAATGTCATAGCTAATGCTTGAATGAAAGCCAATCCTATTGCTAAATATCTTGTTAATCTAGAAATCTTTTGTCTTCCTACTTCACCTTCTTCACTCCACTCTTTCAAAACTGGAATAATATCCATTTGTAAAAGTTGAACGATAATTGATGCAGTAATATAAGGACTAATTCCCAAAGCAACAATTGAATAATTACGTAATGCATCACCAGAAATTGAATTAACAATTCCTAAGAATCCGGAATTATCAAACAAGCCTGATAAACTTGATGCATCAATTAAAGGCATTGTCACATAAGTAAGTAATTTAAAAACTAAAAAAGCTAATAATGTGAAACCAATTTTCTTCAAGACTTCCTTGTTTTGGAAAATCTTTTTTATAGTTTCCATTATATCACCTCTACCACGCCACCAGCATCTTCAATTGCTTTTTTTGCAGAAGCTGAAAATTTATGTGCTCTGACAGTAAGTTTAACTTCTAATTTCCCTTTGCCTAATATTTTGACCCCACTTAATTTTTTGTTTATAACTCTGTCGTTTAATAAAACTTCAGGAGAAATAATTGTGCCTGCTTCATATCCATTTAGGTCATCTAGATTTACGATAGCAAATTCCTTTCTAAAAGGATTAGTAAATCCTTTTTTAGGAAGACGTTTAAATAGTGGTGTTTGCCCACCTTCAAATCCTAGTCTTACTCCACCACCAGAACGAGAATTTTGTCCTTTTTGACCACGTCCAGAAGTTTTACCAGTTCCTGAACTTGTCCCACGACCTACTCTTTTCTTATAATGAGTTGAACCTGGATTAGGTTTTAATTCATGTAATGTCATTTGTCTTGCACCCCCTATTTCTTAACTTCTTCGACTGTTACTAAATGACTAACTGTATTTACCATACCTTTAATCATATCGTTATCTTCTACTACTACTGAAGAATTTCTCTTAGTAAGTCCTAAAGCTTTTATTGTTTTTACTTGATTAGGTTTTCTACCCATCAAACCTTTTACTAAGGTTACTTTGATTTGAGCCATTATCCTAGTACCTCCTCAGGGTTAATTCCTCTCATTGTCGCTACAGTATCAACTGTTCTTAAGTCTTTTAGACCTTCAACAGTTGCTCTAACGATATTGATTGGTGTATTTGAACCTAAAGATTTACTTAAAACATCTTGGATACCAGCTAATTCTAGAACGGCACGAACTGGCCCCCCAGCGATTACACCAGTACCTGCAGAAGCTGGACGTAAGAACACTTTACCAGCACCGTATTTTCCAGTTACTGAATGAGGAATTGTTGTTCCATTCATTGGAACTGTAATCATAGTTTTCTTAGCGTCTTCAATAGCTTTTTTAATTGCATCTGGAACTTCACTTGCTTTACCAGTCCCAAATCCAACTTTACCTTTTCCATCACCTATTACTACAAGTGCAGAAAAGCTAAAACGTCTACCACCTTTAACAACTTTGGTGACACGACCAATACTAACTACTCTTTCTTCATAAAGTTTTGGTTCTTTTTTAGGTGAACGAGGTTTTCTTCCTCTTTTATTACGATTATTATCTTCCATATTAGATTACCTCCTTCATTAGAATTCTAGCCCTGCTTCTCTAGCAGCATCGGCTAACGCTTTTACTCTACCGTGGTATAAATATCCACCGCGATCAAAAACTACTAATTTTACATTTTTTTCAATTGCTCTTTCTGCAACTAATTTACCTACTAATTTTGCACCTTCAATATTTGCTCCAGTGCTAGCTTCGATTTCCCTAGAATTTGCTTGTACTATTGTAATTTGATTTACATCATCAATAATTTGAGCATAAATTTGTTTGTTAGAACGAAAAACATTTAAACGTGGTCTTTCAGGAGTTCCTTTAATTTGGAATCTCATGCGACGATGTCTTTTTTGTCTTTGTGCGTTTTTATCTACTGATTTAAACATAATATCACCTTTAACAAGCTAATTACTTAGCTGTTTTTCCTTCCTTACGACGTACATGTTCATCTCTGTATCTGATACCTTTACCTAGGTAAGGTTCAGGTTGACGAACTTTACGAATTATAGCCGCAAATTCTCCGACCATTTGTTTGTCGGCACCTTTTACATGTACTTCTGTATTCTTAGGGATTTCAAGTGTTAAACCTTCTGGAATAGTCATTTCTACTGGATTTGAATATCCAACGTTTAAAACTAAAGTTCTTTCATCTTTTAATTGCGCACGATATCCTACACCTTTGATATCAAGGATTTTTGTATATCCTTCGCTTACACCAATAACCATATTATTCAATAGCGCTCTTGTAGTCCCGTGAAGGGCTTTATTACGTAGTGAATCATTTGGTCGGGTTACAGAAATTACGTTATTTTCGACTTTAATTCCGATATTTTTATCGAAAGTAAAGTTTAGTTCACCATTAGGACCTTTAACAACAACACGATTATTATTGTCGATGTCAAGAGTAACACTAGCGGGAACTTGTATCGAATGATTACCTATTCGACTCATTTTCTTGCACCTCTTTCATTATATTTATTACCACACATATGCTATGACTTCGCCACCAACTTGATTCTTTCTAGCGTCTCTATCAGTCATTATACCTTTAGATGTAGAAATGATAGCTACTCCAAGTCCATTAAGAACTTTAGGGAGGTCATCTGTTTTAGCATATACACGTAAACCAGGTTTTGAAATTTTCTTCAAACCTCTTACGACTCTTTCTTCATTTTCTAAATATTTTAAAGTTATTTTTAGAGTACCTTGTACCCCTTCATCGATGCGCTCAAAATCAGTGATGTACCCTTCTTGTTTTAAAACATTAAGGATTTCCATTTTTAATTTTGATGCTGGCGCAACAACTGTTTTATGTTTCATTTGATTTGCATTGCGAATTCTTGTTAACATATCCGCAATTGGATCTGTCATGACCATATTAATAATGCCTCCTTCCTTGATTATCGGAACTAATCTTTCTCATAATTTATTACCAACTTGCTTTTTTTACACCAGGGATTTGACCCTTGTAAGCTAATTCTCTGAAACAAACACGACATAATTTAAATTTACGGTATACAGAATGAGGACGTCCACAACGTTCACATCTTGTATAGTTTCTTACCGGAAATTTAGACCCGCGTTTTTGACTAACTTTTTTTGATGTCTTTGCCATTTACGTATCCTCCTATTTTCTGAAAGGCATTCCGAATGATTTTAATAATTCGAAAGCTTCCTGATCTGTATTTGCTGTAGTAACGAACACAATGTCCATACCACGAATTTTACTTACCTTGTCGTAATTTATTTCTGGGAAGATCAATTGTTCCTTAACACCTAAGGTGTAATTTCCTCTACCATCAAAGCCTTTAGGATTTACTCCTCTAAAGTCTCTAACTCTTGGTAAAGCGATTGAAATTAATTTATCTAGGAAATCGTACATTCTGTCGCCACGTAAAGTTACTTTACAGCCGATTGGCATTCCTTCACGAAGTTTAAATGTTGCAATTGATTTTTTTGCTCTTGTAACAAGTGGTTTTTGTCCTGTGATTAATGTTAATTCATTAACAGCATCATCTAATACTTTAGGATTTGCAACTGCATCTCCAACTCCAATGTTAATAACTATCTTACTAACTCTTGGGCTTTCCATGATGGAAGAATAATTGAATTTTTCCATTAGGGCTGGTGTGATTTCGTTACGATATTTTTCGAGTAATCTATTCATATTTTTCTCCCTTCACTTATTCTATTACTTTGCCAGATTTTTTTGCATATCTAACTTTTTTAGTAACTTCTTTTTTCTTTACTGTTTCAGTAACTGTTTTATAACCAATTCTTGTAGGAGTTTTTTCTTTAGGGTCAAGTAACATGACATTTGAAACATGCATTGGTTTTTCAATTTCTACAATTCCACCGTCTGGGTTAACTTGTGAAGGTTTTAAATGCTTTTTAATTTTAGCTAAACCTTCTCCTTCTAAAACAACTCTATCAGTTTTGGTTAATACTTTAATAATTGTTCCTTGCTTACCTTTGTCTGCGCCAGAGATTATAACGACTTTATCGCCTTTTTTAAGTTTCATCTTCAATCCTCCCTATAATACTTCTGGAGCTAAAGAAACTATTTTTGTGAACTCTGCGTCTCTTAACTCTCTTGCAACAGGTCCAAAGATACGAGTTCCTTTTGGAGACTTATCATCTTTAATAATTACTGCTGCATTGTCGTCAAATTTAATAAAAGAGCCATCTGCACGAAGGATTTCTTTTTTAGTTCTGACTATAACTGCTTTTACCACGTCGCCTTTTTTTACCATTCCACCTGGAGTAGCACTTTTTACAGTTGCCACGATGATGTCGCCAACACTTGCGTATTTACGACTTGTTCCGCCTAAAACTTTGATTGTAAGTATTTCTCTTGCGCCAGAATTATCGGCTATTTTTAGTCTTGATTCTTGTTGTATCATAATAATACCCCCAAAATCCTAAACTTCTTCATGTCTTTCCACGATTTCAATTAAACGGAAACGTTTAGTTGCTGAAAGTGGACGACACTCTGTGATTCTTACAACATCACCAGTTTTGGCTTCATTTTTTTCATCATGTGCTCTGAATTTTTTAGAAGAAATTACTCTTTTTCCATATAATGGATGTTTTTTATAGGTAGTTACTAAAACTGTAATTGTTTTGTCATTTTTGTCAGAAACAACAGTTCCAGTAAAAACTTTTCTATTAGTTGTTAATTCCATATTCATTTCCTCCTTATTTGCTTTCTTTCTCAGTAAGAACAGTTTTCATACGAGCAATGGTTTTTTTGATGGTGCTAATACGTGCAGTATTTTCAAGTTGACCAGTCGCTTGTTTGAAGCGAAGATCAAATAATTCTTTTTTAAGGTTTTCTATTTCATTTAAAATGGTTGCGGTGTCCATTTCGCGAATTTCTTTAGCGTAAATCATAGAGAATCACCACTTTCTTTCTTAACAAACTTAGTCTTGATAGGTAGTTTGTGTGCAGCTAATCTTAAAGCTTCTCTAGCTACTTCTTCAGAAACACCAGCAATTTCAAACATTACTAGCCCTTCTTTTACTACAGCTACCCATTCTTCAGGCGAACCTTTACCAGATCCCATACGAACTTCTAAAGGTTTTTTTGTTTTTGCTAAATGCGGGAAAATTTTAACCCATACTTTCCCAACACGTTTCATATAACGTGTCATCGCAATACGGCTTGCTTCTATTTGACGTGCTGTAATCCAAGCGCCTTCTAAAGCTTTTAAACCGTAATCGCCAAATGAGATTTCTGCTCCCCCTTTGGCTGGCCCTTCATAGCTAACGCGATGAGGACGACGATATTTAGTTCTCTTAGGCATTAACATATTACTTAGCCTCCTTCTTCTTAGAAGGTAATACTTCCCCTTTAAATATCCATACTTTTACGCCTAATTTGCCATATGTAGTATTAGCTTCTGCTAATGCATAGTCAATATCAGCTCTAAAAGTATGTAAAGGAACGTTTCCTTCACTATATCCTTCGCTACGTGCCATTTCGGCTCCACCAAGACGACCTGAGATAAGTGTTTTGCAACCTTTTGCTCCGGCTTTCAAAGCTCTTTGAATAGCAACTTTTTGCACTCTTCTAAAAGAAGCTCTGTTTTCTAGTTGGTAAGCGATATTTTCAGCTACTAATCTCGCATCCTTTTCTGGACGTTTGATTTCAACAACATTTAAAAATACTTGTTTATCTGTCAATTTTTCTAATTTTGCTACTACACCTTTTTTAGTCTCAGCATTTCTACCGATAACCATACCAGGTTTTGCAGTATTGACTGTTATAATAACTCGTTTTTTACTTCTTTCAATCTCAATTTTAGACACACTTGCATTCTTATAAAGATCATAGAGTAATTCACGAATTTTAATATCTTCATGCAAAAGGTCAGCTACTTCGTTTTTATCAGCATACCATCTTGATTCCCAATCAAGAATAATGCCTATACGTTGTCCAACTGGATTAACTTTTTGTCCCATAAAATTCTCCTTACTCCCTTTCTGCCACTGTTATGTAAATGTGGCTAGTTCTTTTGAAGATTGAAAATGCTCTACCTTGTGAATGTGGTTGCATTCTCTTTAAAGTCTTACCTTCACCAACATAAACTTCTTTAACGAATAATTTATCTTGGTCTAATTGGTAATTGTGTTCTGCATTAGCGACAGCTGATTTTAATACTTTTTCTACAGCCTTTGAAGCACCTCTATGAGTGTTTCTTAAAGTTGCATATGCATCGCTAACTTTTTTACCTCTAATTAAGTCAATAACTAATTTTACTTTACGAGGTGAGATTCTAATTGTTCTAGCAATAGCTTTTGCTTCCATGATTATTTACCTCCCCTTGTAGCTTTTTTATCAACGTGACCGCGGTAAGTTCTTGTCGGAGCGAACTCTCCTAATTTATGACCAACCATATCTTCAGTGACATATACTGGAATATGAACCTTTCCGTTATGAACGCCGATAGTTAAGCCAACAAAGTTAGGGAAAATTGTAGAACGTCTCGACCAGGTTTGAATAACTTTTTTAGAATTTGCTTCTATTGCTTTTTCTACTTTTTTCATTAAGTGATCATCACAAAATGGACCTTTTTTAATTGAACGTGACATATTGAGTTCCTCCTTCCCTATTTATTTCTTCGTCTAACAATTAATTTACTGCTAGCCTTATTTTTATTTCTTGTAATTTTACCAAGTGCAACTTTACCCCAAGGAGTAAGTGGTGACTTGTGCCCAACAGGCTGTTTACCTTCTCCACCACCATGAGGGTGATCGACTGGGTTCATAACTGAACCACGAACTGTTGGTTTAACACCCATGTGTCTTTTTCTACCAGCTTTACCAATAGAAACTAGTGATGAATATTCATTACCGACTTCACCGATAGTAGCACGGCATTTACCTAAGATTCTTCTTACTTCACCAGATTTTAATCTGATTAATACATATTTTTCTTCTCTACCTAAGATTTGCGCACTTGTACCCGCAGCTCTAATTAATTGACCGCCTTTTCCAGGATAAAGTTCGATATTATGAATCACTGTACCTACAGGGATATCCATAATTTCTTTAGCATTACCAATTACGATATCTGCTTTTTCTCCTGATTCAACTGTCATACCAACTTCAAGGCCTTTAGGAGCGATGATGTAACGTTTTTCACCATCTACGTAATTGATTAATGCGATATTAGCTGTTCTGTTTGGATCGTACTCAATCGTAGCTACTTTTCCAATTACCCCATCTTTATTTCTCTTAAAATCAATGATACGATATTTTCTCTTAGCTCCACCAGCTTGATGGCGGACTGTTATTTTCCCTTGATTATTTCTCCCACCGTTTTTCTTTAAGGTGGATACTAGGGATTTTTCTGGCTTAGAAGCTGTGATTTCATTATAATCAAGCTTTGTCATGTTACGCAAACCATTTGTCTGTGGTTTATACTTTATAATAGCCATTATTTATTACTCCTCCCATTATGCTGCATAAATGTCGATTTTGTAACCTTCTTCTAAAGTCACAATTGCTTTTGTAACAGCGGCAGTAAAGCCTGAGTGTTGACCAACTCTTTTAGCTTTAGCTTTTGTATTAACGACATTTACTTTTTCTACTTTTACATTAAAGATTGCTTCGATAGCTTCTTTAATTTGAATTTTATTAGCTTTTTTATCAACTTCGAATGTATATTTTCTAAGTTCAGATAATTTTGTAGATTTTTCAGAAACGATCGGGCGTTTTACAATTTGATATTTATCCATATTAACTTAAAACCTCCTCGATTTTTTCTAAAGCTTCTTTAGTAAAAACTAATTGATTTGCGTTCATGATGTCATAAACACTAATGTGATTATAAAGCACTGTTTGAACGTTAGGTATATTTCTTGAAGCGGTATTAACCATTTCAGAAGTTTCTCCTAAGATAACCATTATTTTACCTTCAACTTTTAAATTTCCTAATACGGTAACCATTTCTTTAGTCTTGTGTGAAGCTAAAACAATTGAGTCTACCGCTACTAATTTTTCTCCTCTTAACTTTTCTGATAAAACAATTTTCAAAGCTAAGCGACGTACTTTTCTATTTATCTTATATGAATAATCTCTTGGGCTTGGTCCAAAGACAACTCCACCGCCTACATAATGTGGTGCTCTAATAGAACCTTGACGAGCATGTCCAGTTCCTTTTTGACGATATGGTTTTCTTCCACCGCCACGAACTGCCGTTCTATTCTTAGTCATTACAGTTCCTTGACGCATAGCTGCTCTTTGTTGCTTAATTACGTCATAGATAACTTGATTGTTATTTTCAACTGCAAATACTTCGTCTTTTAAATTAAGACTGCCAATTGATTCACCTTGTTGATTTAACATTGCTAATTTAGGCATAGCTTTTCCTCCTTCCGAATTATATTAATTATTTTTGTTTTTTAAATGCGTTTTTAATTATTACTAATGATTTGCTTGGTCCTGGAACATTGCCTTTTACTAACATGATGTTCTTTTCTACGTCAGCACGAACAACTACTAAATTTTGAATAGTAACTCTTTCATGTCCCATTCTTCCTGGCATGTTTTTACCTTTTCTAATATGATTAGGCGCAATAACACCCATTGATCCAACACCACGATGATATTTAGATCCATGTGCCATAGGTCCAGTATGTTGGTTGTGACGCTTGATCACACCTTGATAACCTTTCCCTTTTGAAACCCCAGTTACGTCTACATAATCACCAGCGGTAAATATATCACATTTTACCTCTTGGCCAACTTCATACTCTTCCATACCTGCAAGACGTATTTCGTTGATGTAGCGCTTAGGTGTTGTGTTTGCTTTTTCAAAATGAGCAGTTAAAGGCTTATTAACTAAATTAGCTCTTTTATCCATATAACCTAATTGAACTGAACTATATCCATCAGTTTCAACGGTTTTCTTTTGCAATACAACATTCGGTTCTACCGAAATTACTGTAACAGGAATCATTTTTCCGTTTTCATCAAATACTTGAGTCATTCCTACTTTTCTTCCTAAGATACCTTTTGCCATGAGTACACCTCCTATTTAATATTTTTTTACTTCAAGACGATATCTACACCAGATGGTAAATCTAAGTGCATTAATGAATCAATTGTTTTTGGCGTAGGGTTCACGATATCAATTAATCTTTTGTGAGTTCTTCTTTCGAACTGTTCACGTGAATCCTTGTTAACATGTGGACTTCTTAAAATTGTGAAAATTTCTTTTTCAGTAGGTAGTGGGATTGGCCCGCTAACCTTAGCCCCTGTCTTTTTCGCTGTTTCAACGATTCTTTTTGCTGATTGGTCTAATAATCTGTGATCATAAGATTTCAATCTAATTCTAATAACTTGATTTGTAGCCATTTAAGCTCCTCCTTTGCATATAACTTAGCTTATATACAGGCTCATTGTAAATTCCCTAACCTCCGACATAGCAATCCATAACAACGGCTATGTGTGTGTCAGCAACCTCACAAATCTCTGCCTTCCTATTTTCCATAGGCTTTACTATGATAACAAATTTTGTAATTAATTGCAAGAATTTTTTTCCGTAAATATCTATTTTTATATATAAATCAAAGAATTAAGAGATAATATTTAAATATTTTTTAGTATTTTATATTTTTTTAAAAAAACGCATAAAAAAAAGTGAAGATTACTCTCCACTTTTTAAATCAAATTCGAAAATTATAAACTTACGATATTTGAAGCTTGAGGACCTTTTTGTCCTTCTGTAATGTCAAAGCTTACAGCTTCGCCTTCTTCTAAAGATTTGAAACCACTTTTTTGAATTTGTGAAAAATGTGCAAAAACATCTTTTCCATCTTCTGTTGTGATAAACCCAAAACCTTTTTCAGCATTGAACCATTTAACTTTACCAGTCATGTTTGTTACCTCCTATTATTTTTTTTCACTTCTACAAATAGCTTAATAAAATTGAGGTAACTTATGTAACTTCAAATAAAACTTATTAACATTTATATCGTGCTACGTTTAATGATACGCTATTTTTAAAATAATGCAAGTATTTTTATTTAAAAATTATATTTTTTTTTACATTTGCATGATTTTGGCTAAAGTATAGTGATTTTCTAGGTTTAATTGCCGAATAAACGTTGAAATTACCGCATCAAAACTTGAGTGACTAATAACAGTATAAGTTTTAGAAATCAAATCTATAAAATCTTCTATTGTTGTTTTAGTGTACATTAAACTTATTGATAGATATCTTAATAATATGTAAGTTCCACACAAAGCGATGTACTGATCTTTCACATTAAAATTTGTTTGAAATGGGAATTGCTTAAAAAATAAATCATTAATTATCACTTTTTCAAACATAATTTCATGATTTGAAAATAATGATTCAAAATTTTTTTTAGCCAGAAAATAAATCTCGTTTACATCTTTATTTATATACAGAGACTTTGCTTCTTCTAATTGAGCTTCAAGCCTCGGATATTTTCCATTAAATCTGTCAAATAGTTTCCATATTATTTGATAGTAATCATTAACAGTTTCGATTTTGATGATATCGTGTTTATCATTTGTATTTAAAATATTGATATTAGAGTGTTTATCTAGGGTGTCTAGATATACACCTAAATCTAATATTCTTTTACTTAATGGAATATCTCTATTCGATAGTAAGCCAAAAATATCAAATCTAACTTCTTGATATAATCGCTTTTTCTCATCTGATATTTGACTTTCATATTTATTCATATGAAATTTTAGGTTTAATTTTTCAAATTTAATTATTTCATTGGTGGAAAACAATAATTCTAAAGTTTTTTCACAGCTGTTAGCGCATGAAACCTCATTGATATAATTAATTTTTGGCCCCCTAGGATAATACCTACAAACCAATGGCAGTACATTTTCACCACAAGTCTCATGCAACAAGCAGTATCCATCTTCTTTATGAAGAGGACAGTTGCCATCCTGTGTGTGTACAATTTCAGCGTATCTTTCTGGTGTTGGGTTGATAAAAGGTCTAAATGTTCTATCAATTTTTTGTTTTATCGTCTTTTTACAGTTAAGTCCATTCAACAAAAAATATTGATCCATCGGAATAGTTACTTTCCATTCTTGGCAGCAAGAATCTCTGCAACTCCCACCTTTACACGTAAAATCTTTATAATAATCAGGAACAAGAAATTCTCCCTTAATAGTTTCTTTTGAAGAATATTTTGAGTTTAAAGCCAAGGCACTCACCTCATTGAAAGATATAAATTCTAAGGAATAATTATATCATTTTATCATATTGCTGCAAGAGATATTTACTGATCAAACTAAAGAAAGTGCGGTTTAGATAAACTTAACCGCATTTTTTCTTACTTAATCTGTGAACGTTAGATATTTGAACTGATACAAAAAAGTTATACTTTAATATAATCGAAGTATATGCAGAAGGTATTAAACGAAAGATAAAGGGAAAAAGAAAAAAGACATCTGGCTTATCCTAAAAGTGATTACTTTAGAACTTCACATTGTCTTTTTGTCTTTTCATCATTGATTAAGGATGTATATTTAGTGAATTTGACTCAATTCGCCCACTAAAATGGCATAATTTGAGCTGTTTCACAAAAAAACTCCGTATTGAAAACATGTGATAGGGCAACGATTCTGATACAATTTCGTACCACTTAATCTTTTTTCATACCCCTATTCAATTTATTTTGTTGGTCCTCTTCTCACTTTAATGATATAATCATGCAACTTGTATCATTGTCTAATTGTTTTGCCTTATTATATGAAGTAAAAATATCTATCTTCTTAGAGAGCAAATAAAACATATTGGCAACAAAGATAAATACTGCATTTCCATCAATATAATCAGTTGGGGCAATATAAGTGTTATTATTTTTAGAGAAGACATCCATCATATTCTTATAACCAGTTGTACATCCTGTGCTTATGATTGCTTTATTAGACAGTTTTAGATACCTTTCAATCTCATTTGATGAAAAATTACTCTGAGGTTCATCTTGTAAATAAATGCTTTCATGAAGTTTAGGCATGATTATTCTTCCATCTTCACCATGACACGAAATGATAATATAATTAGCGTTTGACTCTACATTATCTTTTAACACATCAATAAAATCATTTGGTCTACCTATATATTTAATTAAAACCGAGAATCCATAAAGTTCTAAAACCTGTCTTAATGCTTGCGCTTCAATTCCGACATCACCAAAAGATACTATAAGAACTATTTCCATATTTCTACCTCTTAACCTTAACCTATCAAATATAAGTATGAATCCTCTGATTCATTTACTAAATCAACAATAATTTTAATAAAATCCGTATAGTCATTTGTTGTATGTGCCTTATCTAGTGCATCATAATAATCTACTCTATTTTCTGTTTTAATTATTACTGGTGGATAGCCACTTTGAATTAATTCAAAGTTTAATAAAAGTCTGGCTGTTCTACCATTACCATCAACATAAGGATGTATCTTAACAAACTCTCCATGCAAGAAACAAGCTCTTACTACAGGATGTAAATCTTCCCAACTTTGATATCTATCAACCAGTTTCTGCATTTCATATGGAACATTCATATACACTGGTGGAACATGCTTTGCCCCACTGATAAACACATTTTCATTTCGATATTTACCAGCATTGGCAGAATCAATTTCTTTCAAAATCAAATAATGAACAGATTTAATATCAAATTCTGAAAGTTTAACGTTTTTGCTGATTAGATCTTCAATGTATTCAATCGCTTCTTTATGATTAATTGTCTCTAAATGATCTTTTAATGGTTTTCCTTTAATTGTTATACCATTTTCTAAAACTACTTTCGTTTCTGATAAGGTAAGTGTATTTCCTTCAATCGCATTAGAATTATAAGTCCACTCAATAATTAGTTTATCTCTTAATTGTCTATTCATATTTTGAGAGAATGGTCGATGGGAATCTATAATAATTTTTTTATCATCGATAATATTAAAATCTATTAAATCAAAGAATAAGTCATTTACTTGTCTATATCTTTTATCAATCGGTTTTTGTGAATCTTCTGGTATAAACCAAATTTTGCCTACTTTTTTTGCACCATGAATTCTACCTTCTGCGCAAAGAATTCTAATTCTTCTTTGTTTAATATTCCATTTAGTAGCAAAATAAGATACATTTTTATAATCCATAATCTCACCTTCTTATTATGCCGTTATCGGCACAATATTATTATATCATAATTTTTTACTAAGTCAATAATATGCCGTTATCGGCACAATATAACTATTCAATTTTAGTTTTTTTCAATTGTATTTTTTTTTTACTTTCGTGTTTTTATTGACCTTTCGTGTTTTTATACCTATATTTTCGATAGTGAATTTAAACTCTTTAACCTAAACCTTTAAAATTCAGCATTATAGTAAAGAAAAAAGGGGATTTCTCCCTATTTTAGTATACTTTAGGGTCGATACTATTGTATCATGTAAGATTTAAGTATACATTCCGATATCAACAATTCGTTGTGTCTGGTGTATACTTTTTTTATAGGACAACAGTCCTAAACAGAAACTAGTTTAAGTAATGTCAGTTTGTATCAAGGGTCTTAGAATCCATAGGTTTGAGAGACATACTTATACTTTTTTCTTATATTCCAATTGAGAAAGCTGGGAGAATCTGCCAAAGATGAAACTCATTTAACACGCATGACTGGAAAAAGAAAGACGTATAAGCTTAAACTAAGAGAGGAGAAAGAATGAATGGAAAGAAAAACTATGTTTTGGCTATCGACGTAGCCAAAGGAAAAAGCATGTTTTATATTCTATCGATTCATGGAGAAGTCATTCTCGATGCCATAGAATACGAACATACTTTTAGTCATTTTAAAATGATTGATCAAATCATTAGTAAGGAGGAAATAAAAGACGATTTAGTTGTATTTATGGAATCGACTAGCACCTATCATTATCCAGTCATGAGATATTTTATCGAACAGGATTATGATGTCATCGTCGTCAATCCAAATTTAGTCAAAAAAAGTTCCACAACGTTTCGAAGAACGAAGACGGACCGATTGGATGCGATAAAAATCGCAGAAACTTATTTCAAAGAAGAAATCAAAAGTAATGCGATAAAAACAGGTAGACTATATGATGATTTACAAGCGGCACACAGACAACTAATCAGTCTAGAAAAAGCCTTAACTGCCATCAAAAATCGATATACAAGATTACTAGACATCTGTGTTCCTGAACATGAATTGTTTTATTCCGATAAGAGCGACAAATACAATTTAAAGTACATTACCTTGTTTGAACATTTTCCCCACAGCGAATTCATTCAGAAGAAAAGAGTCGATCATATCGCAAGTATACTGAATTTGACTTTTAATCGGAGTTTTAAAACGCGTTTAACTAAAGAAGCTACGCAACTGAAGAATATTTCTAAAGACGCTTATCCAGGCGTTTCTATCATTAGTAACGAAGTTGACAATTTAAAACAAACAATCATCATTCTTAAAGAATTCATGGGACACTATGAATTGGCTAAAGAAAGATTAATTCACTTAGGTAAACAAACCAAAGAATACAAGTATATATCTTCTATACCGGGTATCGGTGATCAAACATCTTCTCAACTCATCGCTGAAATAGGTGAATTTTCTAGATTTAGAAGCTATAAACAAATCAATGCTTATTGCGGTATTGAACCTTCTGTTTATCAATCCGGAAAAACGTTCTACAATGGTAAAATTACAAAATCTGGAAATCCATTCGCTAGAAAAGTTTTATATTCTGTGATTATGAATATTATTCAATCTTCCAGAAGCAACTATCCCGAACATCCAATTAATATTTACTACACTTCAAAAAAAGAAAAAGAGAACAAATCTACTAAGGAAAGTGTGATTGCGTCGTCCACCAAACTTATTAGAATTTTATTCTCTCTGTGTAAGTACGAACGTACTTTTACAAAATAATATTACCATACTTTTGATAAAATAGTCACTTTTTGTGATTTTTTCTCTGTGGTTTTGTATCTTGTTCATAATATATATAATTAGGTATTGACATTTCTTTGAAAGTCAAACCTATGCATCTTATATGTGTG
>JBAYZV010000017.1:0-19842 GCA_041672325.1 Candidatus Izemoplasmatales bacterium | reverse complement strand
TAAAAATAAAAAAATAGCTAAAAATAAAAATTGAATAAGTAAAGAGTTAGTAGACACAAAAAAAACAATTAATGAAAGTCCAGTTCAAAACGATATTGAATTGGGCTTTTATATTTTAAAGCACAAGCTAATCTTGTTTGGTTATAATATTTTACATAATCATGAATCAATTTGTGAATATCGGTTGAGTTTCTCATGTTGAAATCAACCCACAATTCATCTTTGATCCATCCATTAATTGATTCCAGAATCGGATTATCTGTTGGTGTAGCTATTCTTGACATTGACCGTTTTATGTTATAATGTAATCGAGCATTAAATGCTCTTGAGGTGTATATTGAACCTTGGTCCGAGTGCAGAATCGTAACCTGGTTATTATACCCTCTTTTTTGTTTGGCTATAAGAAAATTATTTAAAGCCATAAAGTGATTCTTAACTCCATTACCGTTTTGACTTATTCTTAAGTCATAAGCTACTATTTCATTGTTGAAAAGATCTAAGTAAATAGTCCAGTCATATTTTTTACCCAGAAGTGAAATAATTGTTGTATCTGTACATACCTTTTCAAATGGTCTAACACAATTAAAATCATTACCTAATAAATTAGGGTAGTATATATGTTCCTCTCCAACCTTTTTAAAAGTTCTTTTTCTTACGATAGATGTTATTTCTAACTCCTTACAGCACTTATGACATAACCAATCACTAAATATCCATCCCGTTCCTTTCCTGATGTTAGCCGCTAAATTTCTGTATCCATATATCTTATGCGATTCATGCATCGGGATAATCAATCGCTTTAATTGCTCCCGGTTTTGTTGATAACTATTAAGCTTGCCTTTTCTTGATAACCATTTATAGTATCCGCTTCTAGACACTTCCACACACGTGCATATCGTCTTTAGGTTGTATCCTTTAGATAGTTCTTCAATTATTTCGTATTCTTTTTGGATTGTCTTTTTTGTTTTATAAGCCTCACCTCCTCGGTTGTATAACCTTTTTTTAATCGCAGATTTTCAATCTTCAACTTCAATATTTCATATTCTAATCGTTCTTTCTCTGTCAGTTCTTTTCTTCTTGAGTATTTTACTAATGGATTCCCTGGTTTGCGTTTGTTTTCTAATGCTTCTATTCCGCCTTCTTGATATCTCTTTACCCATATACTAAGCATTCCTGCCGATATCTTATTTTCTTCTGCTAATTGCCTTAAACTAATCTCTCCTGATATGATTAATCTTACATATTCATATTTTGCTTCCTTACTCCAATATTTGTTTGTTCCACCTTTTGGTCTTCCCATCCTTCTTTCCTCCTTTTTTGTGATTTTTTTTCGTGCCTCTTTTGCTTTTTGTTGATAACTTCGTTATCCAAAAAGCTTCTTACTCATAAATATATTATAATCTTTACCTAATAGAAAAAGATGCTAGTATTTCACATAATGTTTTTTATGTGTCTACTAACATCTTATCATTACAAAAAATATAAAATATTTTCTTTTTTTTATTTATTCATTGTTTTTTTATTAAACCTAAGCTAAAATAATAATAAGCGAAACGTTTCAATTGAATTTGTCTATTATTTTGAAAGGGTTTAAAGAATGAACGATGCAATTTTGAGAAAAGAATTATACCATAGCTTTTTATTTTTCATGGATCATACTAATTTAAATGAAAATTCTAAAGGTTTTGGGTTAATCACCGATAGTACTGAAGAGCCAAATAAAGCTTCTATAGCTTCTGTTGGTTTTGGTTTAAGCATGCTAGTTGTTGGGGTTGAAAATGGGTTTATTAAGTATGATTATGCTTTAAGTATAGTAAAAGGAACTTTTAGGACTTTTTTATATAATATTAGTTGTTTTCATGGTTTTTTTGTACATTACTGTGATTTAAATAGTGGAAAGTCTTATAAACTAAGTGAGTATTCAACTATAGATTCTATTTTTTTCTATAATAGTACAATTGTATGTGATGCTTATTTTAAAGATGAAGAACTTCACGAAATGTTTGTTAAGTTGATTAAACGTTTGGATTTTAAGCCATTTATAACAGAATATAAAGGGAAGACAGTTTTTAGAATGGCATATAATCCTCACATTGGCGGAGATTATAGGGGAAAAGAAGAGAATCCATGGATTTTTCAATGGCATATGTACGCTGAGCAGCTTTCAATGTACTTTATTGCTGCTGGAAAAGATGATATAGATTCTTTAACTGCTAAGAAACTATATGATGGTTTTATTAGAAATATAGGTAGGTACAAAGAATTTGAGTATATCTATTCACCAACTAATGCGCTTTTTGTTTATCAATATTCGCATGCTTGGATAGATTTTTCACATTTAGATGATTATAATGGGTTTAATTGGTTTAAAAATTCGCAAATAGCTTCAAAAGCTAATAAAGCTTATTGTATTGATCATTCAAACAAATATCCTATATTAGGCGAAAACGCATGGGGATTAACAGCTTGTTTAACGCCAAAGGGATATCGTAATCAAGTTATTGAACCTAATGATTTAAATCCTAACGAAGAACATGTTTTTGGAGTTCTTCCTCCATCTGGTGCACTTGGGTCTTTACCTTTTGTGGGTGAAGAAGCCAAAAAAGTAGCTGAAAATCTTTGGAATAATTATCCGGAATCATTTGGAAAATACGGTTTTTATGATGGAATCGCAAGCATTAATAATAAAATATGGGTTTCAAAGGATTACATAGGTATTAATAAAGGTATTAGTGGTTTAATGATTGATAACTATTTAAATGGTACTATATATAAACTTTTTATGTCGCATCCATATATTAAAACTGCAATAAATAAATTAGGTTTTAAGGAGAGTTACACAAATGACTAATATTAAAGATGTCGCACGTATAGCTGGTTGTTCTATATCAACGGTTTCTTATGCTCTGAATGATGATAAAAGAATACCTGAAATAACTGCTAATAAAATAAAAAAAATTGCAGCTGAAATTGGATATTTACCTTCCGCTGCAGCTAGAAATTTAAAAAAGCAAAGAACAAAAACTGTATTGGTAGCTATTTCTGATTTTGGTGGACCGGTTTATCACGAACTTTTAGATGGCATTCATAATGAACTTGAAAAGCATAGTTATACAATGATTGTTTCAACCGGATCATCAACTGATAATTTATTAAAGGAAAGAATGGCTGATGGAACTATTATTTGCGATATAAATATTACAAATAAAACTTTGAAACAAGTATCAAAAATTCTTAAACCAATTATAATTTTGGATAGAAAATTAGATGATACTGAGTTAGTAGATATGACAATTGATAACTATGATTCAATGTTTCTATTAACAGAAGATATTATTAGTAAAGGATATAGACGTATTGCATTTTGTCACGGAGTTAAAAAAACGTATGACAATGAATCACGATATGCTGGATTTAAAGCTGCTATAGAAAAGCATGGTTTAGCTATAGACCGTGAGTATGTCGGTAATTTCACTAAAGAGTCTGGTGTCAAAATAGCTAATAGTTTTATTGAAAATGAATCATTACCAGAAATGATTGTTTGCGCCAATGATGAAATGGCTTTAGGTATTATGGAAGTTTTACAAGAAAAAGGTTATAAGATTCCAAATGATATTGGAATTTCAGGGTTTGATGATATTGAATTATCACATTATTACACACCAAAACTTTCTTCGATAAAGATTGATCGTTTTGAATGGGGACGAAAAATAGCTAAAACAATGCTTTCTCTTCTTCAAAAACGCAAAGTGGAACAACAAATAGAAAAGGGCGAATTAATAATTCGCGATTCTTACTAAAAGGAATAAATCGTGTTACATAGAATACAATAAATACACAAATTGTTTGTAAGCGCTTGTATGTGAACATGCAATGTGTTATAATTTTTTTATAAAAGCTATCGAAACGTTTCAATGATTAGGAGGCATTATGCTAGAAAATAAATATGGATATTTTTCAGAGGATAAAAAGGAATATATTATAAAAACACCATTAACACCAAGACCATGGATAAACGTTATATCAAATGGCGATTATTCATTGATGATTTCGCAAACAGGTGGAGGTTGTTCGTGGAGAGGAAACGCAGCTCAAAATCGTATTACTAGATTATATCAAGATATAATAAAAGATCAGTGGGGAAAATATTTTTATTTGAGAGATCTTGATGATAATGACTTTTGGTCACTGACATATATGCCTGTAAAGGCTGAATATGAAGATTTTTTAGTAAAACATGGAATTGGTTATTCTGTATTTGAATACAAACGTAAAGGTATTCGTTCTAGTATGAAGAGTTATATAGTGCCTAAAAAGCCAGTTGAAATTATTGATATTACTATTACTAATGAAACTGATGAAATAAGAAAACTAGATTTAACATCATATTTTGAATGGGAAGCTGGTATTCATCCGGATGAACATCGAGAATTTAACAAATTATTTATGGATACATCCTTTGATAAAGATTTAAAAGCTATTAAATTAAAAAAGTATCACTGGGGTTTTCCTGATAAAGATGGTTTGTCGAATAATGTTGATTGGGATTTCATAGGATTCCACGCTGTAAGTGAAAATGTGAAATCATTTGATACAGATAAAGAAAGTTTTATTGGAATGTATCAAAATGAACAAAATCCTGCAGCGATGCATCAAGAAAGTTTAGGTAATAATTTTGGAAGATATTTAGATCATACTGCATCTTTACAAACTGAGGTTGTTTTAAAAGCAAACGAATCTAAAAGAATCATTTTTACTATTGGTGCAGCTAGTATTGGAAAAAATGAAATTTCAAATATCAATCAAGAAAAAGAAGATGTAGATTTATTAATTAAGAATTATACTAATCCCGAAATTTGCGATCAAGTATTAAAAGATATTAAGGTTTTCTGGGATGAATTATTAAATGGAGATGAAGTTTCTACCCCTGATCCTGCTTTTGATATAATGACTAATACTTTTTCAAAGTATCAAGCAATTAGTTGTAGGTTATGGGCTAAAACGGCTTACTATCAAACTAGTGGCGGTTATGGTTTTAGAGATCAGTTACAAGATTCATTAGTATTTCTGGAGTCAAAACCAGAACTAACAAAGGCTCAGTTAAAACTTCATGCAAAGCATCAATTTGAAGAAGGAGATGTTTATCACTGGTTTGTTACTTATCAAGGGTGGGGACCAAGAAGTAATTGTAGTGATGATTTATTATGGATGCCTTTAGTTTTATATTATTATCTAGAAGAAACTTTAGATTATGATGTACTTTTAGAAAAGGTTCCATTTTTAGATGGACCTGAACAAACGATGTATGAACATTCTAAAAGAGCGATTAAAAAAGCTTTAAAAAGAATGTCAGAACGTGGAGTGCCATTAATGGGTAGTCATGATTGGAATGATGGATTAAATGCTGTCGGTCATAAAATGAAAGGTGAATCATTTTGGATGTCTTCATTTTTATACTTAGTTTTGAATCAGTTTTCTAATATTGCATCTTATATGAATGATGATTCATTCAAAAAAGAATGTTTAAATGAAGCAATAAGAATTAAAAATACTTTTGAAGAATACGGTTGGGACGGTAATTGGTACCTTCAAGCTACAAATGATGATGGTGAAAAGATAGGTTCTAATGAAAACGAAGAAGGTAAAATCTTTTTAATGCCAAATGCATGGGCGATTATTTCAGATATTATTCCTAAAGATAAAATAAAGACTGTTATTAAATCAATTGAAAAGCATCTTTTAAAACAATATGGAACATTATTGAATTATCCAGCTTTTACAAAACCAACTACTAATGTTGGTTATGTTACGAGATACGCTCCGGGATTGAGAGAAAATGGAGGAGTTTATACTCACGCTGCAACTTGGGCTGTAACTGCTTTTGCAAAAGCAGGATATAAAGATTTAGCTTATAAAGCTTATAAAGGAATATGTCCTCCTAATAGGATAAAAGATCCTGATGGATATTTAGCTGAGCCTTATGTAACATGCGGTAATTCAGATGGACCGCTATCTCCAACGTTTGGACGAGGGGGATGGAGTTGGTATACAGGTTCAGCTCAATGGTTACATAGAGTAGCTGTACAGGATATTATAGGGGTTAAAGCAAGTTTTAAAGGACTTGTAATCGAACCTAACTTACCGAATGAATGGCAAGAAGTTAATTATAAAAGAAAGTTTAGAAATGCTAATTACTCCATAAGAATCATTAAAGATAAAGAAAATCAAATTATTGTAGATGATAAAATTATACTAGGAAATCTAATACCTGATTTTCAAGATGGATTAACACATCAAATATGTGTGAAAATAAAATAAAAGAGGAGAAAACGGATATGAAAAAATTATTTAGTTTACTATCTTTGTTATTAATAACATTTGCTTTTGTTGGGTGCCAACCAAAGACAATCGTTACTACAGATGACAATACTACACAAACTACTACTGCAATAAATAATACTAATCAAACAACAGAACAACATAGTCCAGTAACCATAACTTATGCTGCTTGGAATTTGGGAGCTGTTGATGAACCGAATTTAGAGCGTATGATGTTGGATGCTTTTGAAATAGAGTATCCTTGGATAACTGTTGAAATCATTGAAAGACCAAAAGTTACTGATCAAACAGGAACAACAGAAATAGATCAAAATTGGAATGAATTTCTTGGTGCTAGAGCAGCTAGAGGTACATTACCAGATGTGTTTTTTACTGATTCAGTAGAAACTACAATTATGAATAATTGGTCTAGAAATATGGCTGATATTGCTTATGATGACCCTGAGTTTATGAATATTTCAGAAGATTTACGTGAAGCAGCTAATTTTGGTGGAAAATTGATGGCTTTACCATATGCGGTATACTATTTTGGTTATTTCATTAATACCTCAATTTTTGAAGAACAAAATGGTGATGTTCCATTATATGGGGATACTTTTTCAGATTTTTTAGATAAGGTATCTGATATTGCAAATCAGACTGTAACTAATGGTAGTGGAATTGCGGGTGTAGTTGGAATTGATAGAATGTTAGAATGGTATCCAGCGCAATTAAATGAAAATTTGGGCTGGTATACATATGATGGTAGTTTATTAAATCTTGAATCTCAAGAATTTGAAGATACATTAAATTTATACACGACTTTAATGCAAGATAAAACTTTGATATATGACGCTTTGACTCCTGAAGAACAGATGGCAGCCTTTGGTACACCAAATACTTGGGAGTCAAATCAATTAGCAGCTTTTTTTAACTACACACCAATTATCGGTTCAATGACAGATTTAGGTTTTGATGTTGATTTTATAGGAACACCTGGAACTGATAATGCTCATCAAATTCCTGTTATTCTTGATTTACTCTGTGTGTCAAGTACAACCGTTAATCCTGAAGCAGCTTATCTATTAGCTAAATGGATGTCATTTGGGTCAAAAGGATATTTGAAACGTATTGATATATCTACTAATGAAGACGGCGTAGATCCACTTAATATGACTCCTTTGCAACCGGATGATGTTTTATTAGATGCTTTCTTTGAATTATATCCAACATTTGTTGAATTTAGAAAAGTTGTATCTCATGGTTCTTATGTTATAGAACCAAATAAATACGTTCCTGGATATATTAAGGCAAGATGGACAGCTGACTTTGATGCTGAAAGAACAGTCGGAGATATTTTTGATTTAGTTAGAAGTGGACAGCTTAATTACGCTGATGTTAAAGAATCATGGAATGAAATAGCTAATCGAGAATTGACTAAAGCTATTGAAGCGATTTATCAACGTTTAGGTCTAGAATTAGAATAAAAGATTAAGACTAGTTATAAAGGGGTATAAGAGATGACTAAAAAGTTATTTTTGTTTCTGCTGTTGTTCTTTATAGTATTGGTGCCGTTATCAACGCGCACTGTTTTAGCAAAAGAATCTGGTTCATATGATACTGAACCGGAGGTTTTTGTTGGTGATTATAGAGAAAAACTAGAAATGTGGGAACAAGCTAGTTATTTAGATACATCTTCATTATCATATATAATAAAGTCAAATAGCATAACTGGCGGTAGTCTTCAAGCAGAAGATGACTCTTTTGAATATGGTGAACAAACTCTTTTGATTAAAGAAAACGATACTATTACTTTTACTGTAGATATAAGTATTGAAGGACTTTATAATTTTGGAATTGATTTTTATTCACTTAGTAATGATTATTTAGATATGGAATTAGCTGTTAAGATTAATGGTGAATTACCTTTTGATGAAGCTGCTCAAGTGCTAATATATAAATATTGGGGACAAACTGGTGAGTTTGGAGAGGATAGATATGGTAATGATTTTTATGGTGAACAAATTCAATTAAAAAAGTGGATTAATCAAGATTTTTTTGATCCAATGGGATTGTTTTTAGAACCGTTAGTCTTTCATTTAGCACCGGGAGTACAAACTATTTCTTTAACTCTTGTCAAAGGAGAGATGCTTTTAGGAAATGTAGAGATTAAAGGAAGAGAAGAACTATTGTCTTATGAATTATATAGCCAAAATGCGTCTTTATTAGATGATGAAATACTAATTGAAACAGAAGCTGAAATACCAGATTATAAAAATGCTCCAAATATTCAAGCTGGAGTTTCTAGAAGTGTTGGGGTTACACCTTTTTCAGTTAAATATTTGAAATTAAACACTATTTCGGGGACATCTTATACAGGGCAAAGAAGAATGATTGGCTATGAAGTTAACTTAGAAACAGAGGGTTATTATTATCTAACTTTTAAAGTTAAACAATCTGTTAATGCTAATTCAGCGGTTTTTAGAACTTTAAGGGTAAATAATGAAATTCCTTTTGAAGAAGCTAGTTCTATAAAGATTGAATATAGTAATTCTTGGCAAAATTTAACTGTTGAGGATGAAGAAGGTAATCCATATTTAATATATCTTGATAAAGGCTTAAACACTATTTCTCTAAGCGTTGATTTAAGCCGTTATATGGATGCTTACTATGAAATAGAAGATATTTTAGAGTATGTTAATGATTTAGCTTTAGATATAAAGAAGTTGACGGGAAATCAATTAGATGAAAATAGAGATTGGGAGATTATTGATTTTTTACCTAATATAGTTGATGAGCTAACAACAGCGTCTTTATCTTTACAAAAAATTTATGATAATCTAAATCTTTTAACAGATACTAAAAGATTATCTCAAGCAGCGTCCATGATTAAAATTGCGATTAGAAATTTAGATTTATTAGCAGAGAAACCAAATGAAATTACAAAAAATATTAATTTACTATCAACTTCTCAAGAATCAATTGGGTCAACTTTAAGAAGCGCAGCTTCAATGTTACTTGATAGTCCATTAGATGTTGATAAGTTTTATATTCATACAGATGTATTACTAGAAAAACCAAATGGTAACTTTTTTGTTAATATTTGGGTTAGTATCAGAAGATTCTTTTTATCATTCTTTGACGATCGATATTCAAGTGAAATTTCTGATGAGGAATTAGTTATTTGGGTTAATAGATCGAAACAATATGTTGATTTGATTCAAAAGATCTCAGATGATCAATTTACTAAAGAAACAGGTATTAAAGTAAATATTTCAGTAATGGCTTCTGAAGGAAAACTTATTCTTGCCAATTCTGCAGGAACTAATCCTGATATAGCTATGGGGATTGCTTCTTGGTTGCCTTATGATTTAGGGCTAAGAGGAGCTGTTCTAGATTTATCTGAATTTAAAAATGATGATGAATTTGTAGAAGTTTTAAATAATTATTACAATCAAGCATTAATTCCGTTAATGCATGAAGAAAACCTATATGGTTTGCCTGACACGGAAAACTTTTATGTATTATATTATAGGCATGATATTTTGGATGCTTTAGATATTAAAATTCCAAATACTTGGGA
Source organism: Candidatus Izemoplasmatales bacterium (assembly GCA_041672325.1). Classification (GTDB taxonomy): domain Bacteria; phylum Bacillota_I; class Bacilli_A; order Izemoplasmatales; family Hujiaoplasmataceae; genus UBA2289. The sequence continues at coordinate 9,941 of JBAYZV010000017.1, read as the reverse complement.
TGAAGTTATGGAAATAATGCCTATGCTCAAGCGTTATGGAATGAATTTTTATTTACCACTTTCTAGTGCAACTTCTTTGAAATCATTCGATTCAACTTTGCCATTTTTGTTTCAATATGGTTCAAGCGTTTATGATGAAACCGGTTTTAATGTTAATTTAGAAAATCAAGAATCGGTTAAAGGTATAGAAGTGATGACTGATCTTTATACTATTTATTCAATTGATACAACAGTGACATCATTCTATAATGACTTTCGCTTAGGACTATCGCCAATAGGTGTTGGTGATTTTGGAATGTATACTACACTTTTAAATGCAGCTACAGATATAAAAGGTTTATGGTCAGTTGCGCTTTTACCAGGCGTAAAACAAGCTGATGAAACTATTGATAGATCAGCCCCTGGAGCTCTAACCGCAAACATTATATTTAAGAATACTCAAAAAAAAGAGGAAGCTTGGGATTATTTGAAATGGTGGTCAAGTACTGAAACTCAAGTAAGATTTCAAGACTTGTTACTTTCAACTTTAGGACCTGAGTATTTATGGAATTCTGGTAACGTAGAAGCTTTTTCTTCACTTAATATTAATAAAAATGATATTGATGTAATCTTAGAACAATGGTCTCATTTAAAAGAATTACCAAAAGTACCAGGTTCTTATCAAGTTGAACTTGAAATAAGTAATATTTGGAATGCAGTTGTTTTAAATAGAGAACATTTGCGAGTACTTTTAAATGATGCGATTATTAGGATGGATTATGAAATACAACGAAAGATGTCTGAATTTGGATACATGGATAAAGAAGGAAATATACTCAAAGATTATATTTTAGCTTCAGAAACTACAATTCAAAACTGGAAGGAAGATGATGCTGATGACTAAGTCGAAAACGTTGAAGTCTAAAGCTTCTAAAAAGCAACAACGTATTGCTTATGGTTTTGTTTTTCCTTATGTTTTGATGTTTTCTATATTTATTATTATTCCAGTAATCGTTGCTATATTTTTGTCTTTCACGTATTTCGATACTGTTAGAAGTCCTTCGTGGATTGGGTTTGATAATTATATTTATCTTTTTACTAGTGATGAAATATTCATGCAAAAAGTTCTAGCTAATACTTTGAAATATGCAATTATAGTAGGGCCAGGTAGTTATATTCTTTCTTTTATACTAGCTTGGATATTGTCACAATTAACACCTAAATTAAGAACTGTATTAGCTCTTATTATATACTCGCCATCTTTAACCGGAGGGGTTACAATGGCTGTTTTATGGCGGATAATTTTCGCGGGAGATAGTTCGGGGTATTTAAATTCACTTTTGCTTAGATTTGGATTAATTGTTGAACCGATAGTTTTCTTACAATCACAGGAATTTTTATTACTAATAATGGTTATTGTAACATTATGGTCATCTATGGGTGTTGGTTTTCTAGCGATTATGGCTGGGATTTTGAACGTTAATCAAGAAATGTATGAAGCTGGTTATATTGATGGAATTAAGAATAAATTTCAAGAGATTATTTATATAACAATTCCTTCTATTAAACCACAAATGCTTTTCGGTGCTGTTATGGCAATTGTTGGGACATTTGCTTCGGCGGGAATTGGAGTTGCTTTGTCTGGTTCGAATCCGACACCGCAATATGCGGGGCAGCTAATTGTTAATCATATAGAGTTCTACGGCTTTAATAAGTATGAGATGGGGTATGCCGCAGCACTGTCTGTAATATTATTGATTTTTGTTTATATTCTTAGTCGATTTGCATTCAAATTGTTCGGAAGTAAAGACTGATGGCTAAATCTAAATTTTTAGGAACCAAAATTAACCCATCTCGGTTCCATAAGAGTCAATTAAAGTATATTTTTATTCTATTACCAGTTGTATTATTTATGGCTTTACCGCTTATCTATATTTTTAATGTAGCATTCAAACCATTAGAAGAATTGTTTTTCTATCCGCCAAGATTTTTTGCGCAAAGATACACTTTAAGCAATTTTGTTAGATTGTTTTCAATTACTGGAGCTAGTGGGATTCCTATGAGTCGGTATTTATTTAATTCGATAATTGTAACAATTTTAGTATTATTCTTCTCTGTGCTTATTTCTACAATGGCTGGATATGCTTTATCAAAACTTCACTTTAAAGGTAAAAAAGCTATGAATGAGATTAACACTCTTGCTTTAATGTTTGTGGGTGTAGCGGTGATGATTCCTAGATATTTAATTATTGAAAGTTTAGGCCTTATAGATAATTTCTTTGTTCATGTTTTACCTTACTTAGCTGTTCCTGTTGGTTTATTCTTAGTAAAACAATTTATTGATCAAATTCCTGATGAATTATTAGACGCTGCTAGAATAGATGGAGCGACAGAAATGCAAGTGTATACAAAAATAATCTTACCTTTGATAAAACCAGCGATTGCGACAATCGTGATTTTATCATTCCAATCTGTTTGGAATTCCGCAGATACTTCAACGGTTTATATTAATAGAGATAATTATAAAACATTTGCTTTTTATATGAATACTTTAACATCAGGTACAAATGGTGTGGCTGGACAAGGAATGGCAGCTGCCGCTTCTTTGATTATGTTTTTACCTAATTTTATAATTTTCCTAATTATGCAAAGTAAAGTCATGGATACCATGGCTCACTCAGGGATTAAATAGGTGAGATTATGAAAAAGTTATTGATAATTCTAATTTTAGTATTAAATCTATTTTGTATTATCTCCATTCCTGTTTTACAAGCTAAAACCGATTTTTATGAGAATGAATACCCTTATGAAACATATACAGTTGATTATGAAGGAAATTTAACCTTTACTCAAACAGCTTATACACCAGTTGGTGTTTTAAATCGTGATGTTAGTTTATTTAATCCTGAAGACATTTATATCAAAGATGATTTAGTATATATCGCTGATACAGGTAACTCCAGAATTGTAGTTATGGATTATAATGGCAATTTAGTTAGATTAGTTGGTGAAGATGAATTATCACAACCAACTGGTGTTTTTGTTTCTGAAGATGATTATTTATACGTAGCTGATAAACTAAACAAACTGGTTTATAAATATGATTTAAGTGGTAACTTAATCAGAGTTTTTGACAGACCTACAGAACCTCTTTTTGGACAAAACTCACCTTTCACACCACTAAAAGTAGTAGTAGGTAGCGGAGAAAATATCTATATAGTTGGTGATGGGTCATCTAGTGGTGTTATTCAATTAAATTATGATGGTTCGTTTTTAGGATATTTTGGTGTTAATCTTTCTGACAAATCATTAATTGAAAGAATTGCAGAAATTTTTGTTAGACCAGGGGTTTACGCTTCTAACATACCTCCATCTCCTACAAATATAACAATAAATAATAAGTCTTTAGTTTATACTTCAACACCTAACACAACATCTGCTTTAAAAAAACTAGATGTTAATGGTAATAATATTTTAACGACTATTAATTATAATGAGGAACAAAATATAGTTGATTTAAGCGTTGATGATTTAGGTTATGTTTATGCTATTTATGATGACGGTCTAATTGTAGAATATGATCCAAATGGCAATTTATTGTTTGCTTTTGATGTTGTTTCTAGTTCGTCAAATGTCTTAGGATTGGTTCAAACGCCATCAGGCATTCAAATTGATGAATACCACAATATTTTTGTAATCGATAAAGGAAAATCTGAGATTGTAACTTATCAACCATCAGTGTTTACCAATTTGGTGCATGAAGCTGTTAATCTTTATAATCAAGGTTCTTATGAAGAATCAACTATATTATTTGAAAGTATTCTAAGTCAAAATGATAATTTTGCTTTAGCTCATAGTTCTCTTGGTAAAGCGTATTATCAATCTGGTGACTATGATTTAGCTTTAGAGGAATATTATAAAGCTAGTGATATTGATGGCTATTCAACTACTTTTTGGAAAGTTAGAGACATTTGGTTGTCAAATAATTTAGGTACTGTATTTTCATTAATTTTAATATTTTTCTTTTTTACATATGTTATAAAACTTGTGAATAAAAAGACTTTAATTCTTTCACCAGTTAACCAAAAGATTGAGAAGTTAAAACAACATCCTAATTATAGACGCTTTTCTCTGTTGTTTTTCATGATGAAACATCCAATTGATGCTTGTTATGAAATCAAACATGAAAAACGTTCAGGTCTTATAACAGCTAGTGTTTTAATTGTTGTGTTGTTTATCGAATATTTACTTTACTTACGTTTTACAGGGTTTATTTTTACAGGTGCAGAGATTCAAATTAGGTTAGGTGTAGAAATTTTCAAGTATTTTAGTATCATCTTTCTATTTATCTTTGCTAATTATTTAATTGCAACACTTTCTGATGGAGAAGGGTTTTTAAAAGATGTTTATATTTCAGTTGCTTACAGTTTAGCTCCAATAATCATTCTTTTGCCTTTTTACATTTTGTTAAGTAATGTATTAACTCTTAATGAGTCAATTATTTTGCAAATATTATCTTTAGTAATGATAATTTATTCTTTAGTTTTGGTTTTTATATCAATTAAAGAAGTTCATAATTACGAGATAATACAAACAATAAAGAATCTTTTGATGACCATATTTACAATGTTGATTATTGCTTTACTTATTTTCATTATCTATGTTTTCGGATCACAGCTTATTGACTTTTTAAAATCGTTTTTTAAGGAGGTGTTGTTCCGTGTTTTCAATTAGACTAATAAAGAGAGCTACATTTATTTTCACGCTATTAATAGTGTTGAGCATTACTTTTGTTTTGGTTAAAGCACAAGATGATTATGTAATAAATGATGAATTACCTAATCGTGACAACATCTTAGATGAAACTTATCTTGCTAGTAATCAGTTTACTCAAGAAGACGATTTGACAATTGTGAATAATTACTTAAGTATTCCAAGTACATATTTAAAAATTGCTGAAAATAGTAATTACATTCTTTATATGGAAGAAACATCTTATGCAATTAGAGTGTTAAATAAGAATGATAATTTTATATATGGTTCTAGTTTATCAACTATGGATGATAATTTAGATAATTTTAATACTACTTGGGAAGGAATCGTTAATTCGGCTGTAACTATAAAATATTTTGATTATAATGACGACACAGGAATATTTACTACTAAAGAAGAAAGCTTGTTAAAAGATCCTAATTCTAGTTCTACATACCAACTTATTAACCAAGGGTATAAAGCTTCGCTTCATTTTGGTGAATCTAATATTTCACTAACTTTAAGTGTATATCTTGATGATGAATATTTAGTGGTTGATATTGAAAATGATTCTATCGAAGAAAAAGGTATTTATAAATTAAGAAGTATTAAAGTGTTTCCTTTCTTGGGTACGGTTTATGCTAATTCTATCCCTGGCTATATTATGGTCCCTGATGGTAGCGGAGCTTTAATTAGATATCAAGATATAGGAATCCACAACGAAATTTATGAATTTAGATATTATGGTCAAGATAATTCTATTCAAACAGCTTTAGAATATGAAGCTAAGTTAGCTTTTCCTGTATCAGGAATGATTCAGGGGATTAACCAACATGGTTTTATCAGTATTATTGAAGATGGCGCAGCTCATGCATCATTAGTTGTTTCACCAGCCAAAAACAATTTAAAGTACTATTATAGTTATAATGAATTTGATTATCGAAGTTTGTATCAAACACCTCTTTCAGAATCTGATTCTGCAAATCGAACTGGACGTTTGGTGATTGAAGATGATATCAATGGTTGTGATTTAGTTATGAAATATAAGTTTTTATCAGGTAATCAAGCTAATTATGTTGGTATGGCTAATGCTTATCGCGATTATTTAATAAATGAGCTTAATGTTGAAGAAAAAATCAATGAAGAAAATGTAAAAGTTTTAATTGATATTATTGGTTCTGAAACTAAAGAAGGTTTCATTTTTGATGAATATTTACAAATGACGAGAATAAATGAAGTTCAGTCAATTATAAAAGACTTATTAGAAAGTGATATTAATCCATTGACAGTTTACAAGGGTTATAGTTCAAAAGGTCTTACTAGTATGGGAATGGTTACTAATGGTATTTCTAGTAAACTTGGAAGTAACCAAGATATAGAAGATTTATTAAGTTATGTTGATGAGAATAATGTTGATTTATTCTTTCAAATAGATCCTTTAAGCGTTTATGAAGATGCAAAGTTTAGTCTTTATAGCAATGCTACAAAAAGAATCAATCAAAATTTTTTGATTGATCAAGGATTCACGAAAACAAAATACTATATAGAACCAAATAGTGTTGAACAAGCACTTTTAAGTTCTATTGAGAATCTTGAGAAAAATGGTTTAACAAATTATGCTTTAGATAGTATAGGATATTTTCTGTTTTCACATTATCCTGACGTAAACAGCTCAATTGATCGTAGTAAAGTTATTTCAATATATAAAAATCTGTTAGATTCGCTAAATAAAAAAATAATTATTTATCAAGCTAATGACTATTTACTAAAATATACAAATGAGTATTTATTAACACCGATGAACTCATCTAGATATAGAATCTATTCAGATACAGTGCCGTTTGTGCCTTATGTTTTACAAGGACTTATGGATAAATATTCACCATATCAAAATTTCAATTCAGCTTCAAGAGTAGAACTTTTAAAAATGGTTGATTATGCCATTGCGCCCACTTATCTTTTAACTTGGGCCTCAGCTTATGAATTGCAGGCTACCGAGTTACAACAAATATATTCATCTTCTTACAATACTTGGAAGGAAAGAATAAAGAGTGATTACGATTTTATTTATGAAGGATTAAATGTTGTCAGATCAGCTAGTGTTGTATCAAGAACATATTTATCTGCTGGAATATATGAAATCAATTATGATAATGGAGTGAAGTTAATAATTAATTATACTAATAGAACTTATGATTATTTAGGTATAAATGTGGAAGCTTTAAACTACAAGGTGGTGAGTGATGATGCGTAAAAAACCGTTGAAACGAAAAACACGAGAAACCATTGTAGCTTGGACATTTATGTCAATATGGGCAGTAGGTTTTTTAGCTTTTACAATGATTCCTATATTTACTTCACTATATTATAGTTTATCTGATGTTATCTTAAGTGGAGAAGGTATTATTGTTACATTTAATGGCTTTGATAATTATGCACAAGTTTTTTCTTCAGCTGAGGGGTTTAACTTTTTAAGGTCAGTTTTAGATTTTGGGATTGAAATCCTTTTTAAAGTTCCTATAATTACTGTTTTTGCCATAATAATTGCGGTTTTATTAAATCAAAAAATTAAAGGGCGAGGATTCTTTAGAGCTATTTATTTTTTACCAGTAATTATTGCTTCAGGTCCTGTAATTAACCAATTGATAAATCAGGGTGCAGCAACAATACCAATTGTTGAAGAACTAGGGTTTATTCAAATGATTAATGATACTTTTAGCGAAGGTTTGGCTAGACCGATTGCTAATATATTCTCTGAGTTGATTGTTATCCTATGGTTTTCAGGTGTGCAAATCTTGTTATTTATAGCTGCTTTACAAAAAATAGATAAAGCAACTTATGAAGCAGCAATGATTGATGGTGCCGGTGTGTGGGAATCATTTTGGAAAATTACTATTCCATCTCTAACTAATATGGTTTTGGTATCAGTTGTCTTTACAATAATAAATTTAGCGACTTTTTCAGAAAATGAAGCTATTCAACATATTAAGAACAATATGTTTGCTTTAGAAACAGGATTTGGTTTTTCTTCAGCTATTGCTTGGTTATATTTCGTTGTTCTAGCAGTAATTTTAGGTGTTTTCTTCCTATTGTTTAGATTGTTTACTAAAGATAGGGGGCGAAGATAGTGAAAAAATTTAGTAAAACCAAAGTACGTCATTTTTTGGTTGGAAAAAGTTTTAATGATGGATTCATCGGTAAGATGAGTGTATATTTACTTTTGATAATTATTGGATTCATATATTTGTTTCCGTTAATTAAAATGTTTGCATATTCAATTAAGGATTTAGAGGATTTAGTTAATCCAACAGTCCAATGGATTCCAACAAAGTTATATTTTGAAAATTATAGAATTAGTTTTGTTGTTTTAAACTATGGATATACATTATTGTTTAGTCTATTGGTAACTTTAGTACCTGCATTATTGCAAACTATAACAACTTCTCTAGTGGGATATGCTTTAGCTAAATTTAAAATTAGATTAAAAGTTGTAGTTTTTGGAGTTATTCTCTTAACATATCTTTTGCCGGTTCAAGTTTATATGATTCCAAGATATGTACTTTTTGATAATTTTGGGATACTTGAAACTGCATGGGCGATTATATTACCTGCTATATTTGGACAAGGGTTATCTTCAGCTATCTTTATACTTATTTTTTATCAGTTTTTTAGAATGCAACCAAAGGCTTTAGATGAATCAGCTGAAATCGATGGAGCTAATGCTTTTCAAACATTTATGAAAATTGGTGTCCCTTTAGCTATACCAGCATATTTAACAGCGTTCTTATTTTCTTTTGTGTGGTATTGGAATGAAACTTATATTTCATCATTATTTATTGGTAGCGATCTTTATACTTTACAATTAAAATTGTTTAATTTTACTTCACAATTTAATATGACTCAAGGACTCTCTCAACAAGCTTTAAATGAAGCAATTCGATATTCTGCAACAATATTAATTATTTTACCAGTTCTAGTAGTTTATATAATTATGCAAAAATGGTTTGTTGAAGGTATAGATAGGACAGGTTTAACTGGGGAATAGGAGGTAATATGAAAAAAATATTAGTATTATTATTAATTTTTATACAAGTTCTAATGATATCTGCTTGTAATAATGTTACGAGTTCACAAACTTTAGATACAAGTAACACTTCAATAACAAGCTTGTTAACTACTGGGGGTGTTTTAACAAATAACACAACAACTCTTTTGACTAATGAGTATGAGTACAATCCAATTAATGTAGATGATTATGTACTTAAAGAAGAAAGATTATCTTTTAAGTTCTTTTGGGAAGTTGCTAATGGGGATCCTTCTTCAAGTGGATATGGTTTGGTAAGCGATAGATATAATACAGCAACTCAAACTCCAGGCGTTGCATCGATAGCTTCTGTCGGTTTTGCTTTAGCTGCTATTCCAATCGGAATAGAAAATGATTGGATTGGATATTTAGAAGGGTATGAAAGGGTCTTAGGAACACTTAACACTTTGGAGAACATGCAAAGAACTCATGGCTTTTATTATCATTTTGTTAATATGGAAAATGGTATGAGATCAGGATATTCAGAGGTATCAATTATTGATACAGCTATTTTGATATGTGGTGTTATTTTTGCTGGAGAATATTTTGGCGGCGTAATAAAAGATAAAGCAAATGAGTTATATCAAGCAATAGAGTGGAATTGGTATTACAATGATGTAGCTAAAATGTTCTATATGGGTTATAGTCCGGAAGATGGATTTGGCGGTTATTGGGATTCTTATGCAGAACAGTTAATGATATATGTTCTTTCAGCTGCTTCCGATGATTATTCTGTTGGTATAGAAGCTTATAATAAAATGAAAATAAATTCTCAGAGAAAAAAATATGGAACTAGTGATTATTTTTATGTTTCATATCCAGGAACATTATTTACTTATCAATATTCGCATGCTTTTCTAGATTTTAGAACGCTTTTTGATAAAGATAATATTAATTGGTTCAATAATTCTATAGAGGCTTCTATAGCTGCTTACGATTATGCTCAATTTATGTCGGTGAATTATTATACCTATAATGAAAATTCGTGGGGTAATACTGCATCTGATGGCCCTGATGGATATAAAGCATATGGTAATTTGCCAGCTGTAGGACAAATCCAAATGGATGGAACCTTAGCTCCTGCTGGAGCTATTGGGTCATTACCATTTGTACCGGATTTAGTTTT
>JBAYZV010000016.1:0-19971 GCA_041672325.1 Candidatus Izemoplasmatales bacterium | reverse complement strand
CTGGTTATTACTATGATACAGAAGTTAATATTAATTGGGTAGATTCAGCTAAACTAACAAAAGAAAATATTAGAAATATGTTAGAAGAAGTTGATGGTATTATAGTTCCTGGTGGGTTTGGAAAAAGAGGGATAGAAGGAAAAATTATAGCTATCCAATATGCTAGAGAGAATAATATTCCTTTTTTAGGTTTATGTTTAGGAATGCAATTATCAGTTATTGAATTCGCAAGAAATGTTTGCGGGTTAGAAGGTGCTAATTCAACGGAGTTCGATGCTTTAACAAAGTTTAATGTTATTGATTATATGCCAGATCAGTATCAAGGGATTGATTTAGGTGGTACATTGAGACTTGGAATGTACGAATGTCGTTTAGAGGATAATAGTATTGCTAAATCTGCTTATCAACAAGAAATAATTAACGAAAGACATCGACATCGTTACGAATTTAATAATGAATACAAAGATTTATTCTTAGAAAAAGGTATGAGTTTATCAGGAATTAATCCAGCAACAAAACTTGTAGAAATAGTAGAACTAAGAAATCACCCATTCTTCTTAGCTGTTCAATTTCATCCCGAATTTTTGTCTCGACCAGATAAACCTCATCCGCTTTTTAAAAAATTCATTGAAAGCAGTTTATAAAAGTTATCATATTTTTAAAATATTAAGATATAAAAAAATTGAAATATTATAATTTTATGATATAATAAATAAAGAATCTCAAATGAAGCATCTTCACTCAATAGATGCCCACGAATTAGGTCAGGTCTTGACGGAAGCAGCCTTAAGTAAGGTGTTTATGTGGGTGGAGATGCTTGATTTGGGATTCTTTTAATTAAGTGAGGTATAAATTATGGCACTAATATTTCTGGATTTAGATAATACATTGTTATATAATGGCAAACTAGCTAAAGGTTCAAAAGAAACTATAGATTTACTCAAGAAAAATAATCATACTGTAGTAATCGCTACAGGAAGAAATCCAAATTTAATTTATGGTGTAGATAAAGTGTTGGGTATTGAGAATATGGTTTTAGCTAATGGTGGAATTGTTATTTTTGATAATAAAATTATTAGAGAAAACTATATAGATAACTCTGTTATAAAAAGAATGATGGATTTAGCGGATGAAGAGAAGTTTGATTTTGTAATAGTATATTTAGATGATTATGTTTCTTATCGTAAAGACACTGAAGAAGCTGATAATTTTTCTAAACACTATAATTTAGATATTGCAAGGTTAGATCACAAATTTTATCCGAATAGGTATGTATTTACAATGGCTATTTTTAATGAAAAAGTAGTCGAAAGGATTAAACCTAAGTTTCCAGAATTGCAGTTTAATAAGTCAAGTGATCTTGGTTATGATATAAACCCTTTAGGCGATTTAAAAGCAGATGGGGTTAAAGCAGTAATTGATTATTTAAATTATCCTTTAAATGAAGTATATGCTGTCGGTGATAATTTTAATGATATATTAATGTTAAAAACAGTAAAACATGGAATTGCAATGGGGAATGCTGTAGATGAGTTGAAAAATATTGCGGAATATGTTACTACTGATGTAAATAATAATGGTGTTTATAACGCTATGAAACATTATAATTTAATTTAGATTAAATATTGAAAGAAAGTGATTGAATGTATGATGGAATTATAGTCGGTGGGGGGCACGCTGGAGTTGAAGCGGCCTTAGCGTTAGCTAGACTGAATAAAAAAAGTTTATTAGTAACAGGAAACCTAGAAATGGTTTCTTTTATGCCTTGTAATCCTTCAATTGGCGGACCTGCAAAAGGAACTTTAGTTCGAGAAATTGATGCCCTAGGCGGCGAAATGGGTAAAAACACAGATAAAACATGTTTACAAATGAAGATGTTAAATAGAAGTAAAGGTCCTGCTGTTAGAGCATTAAGAGCTCAATCAGATAAATTAGAATATCCGAAAGAAATGCTAAAAACTTTAAGAAACACTAAAAATCTCGACTTAATCGAGGCTTATGTTAAATCACTGATAATAAAAGACGATAAGGTAGTTGGTATAATTCTAGAGAATGGAACAGAAATTTTATCGAAAACTGTAATAATTACAACAGGAACCTTTATGGAAGCCAAAGTCCTAGTAGGAGACAAGGCTACTTCAAGAGGTCCTGATAATCAGAAAGCTTCAGTAGGATTAAGCAAGAATTTAAGAGAAATAGGACATAAAACATTTAGACTAAAAACTGGTACACCAGCAAGAATCAAAAGAGATAGTATTGATTTTACTAAAATGGAACTTTCACCCGGAGATGGGTTTATTCACCATTTTAGTTTCGAAGATAAATATCTTCGTATTCTCGATAAAGAATGGCCGTGCTACTTGATTCACACCGCTCCGATAACACACGAAATTATTTTAAATAATCTAACAAAATCTGCGATGTACAGTGGATTGGTTGAAGGAGTAGGTCCGAGATATTGCCCATCAATAGAAGATAAACTGGTAAGATTTAAAGATAAGTCAAGACATCAACTCTTTATTGAACCAGAATCTGCTTCATTAGATGAAGTATATCTTCAAGGTTTTTCAACTTCAATGCCACATGATGTTCAAGAAACAATGGTTAAGTCTTTACCTGGGTTGGAAAATGCAAATATTGTTAAATATGCTTATGCAATTGAATACGATACAATCTACGCTACTGATCTATGGCCTAATTTAGAGTCAAAGATTATAAAAAATTTATTTTTTGCAGGACAGGTAAATGGAACTAGCGGTTATGAAGAAGCCGCAGCTCAAGGATTGATGGCGGGAATAAATGCAAGTTTGAAACTCGATAAGAAAGACCCTTTTATACTAAGAAGAGATGAAGCTTATATCGGTGTGTTAATAGACGATTTAGTTACCAAAGGCACAAATGAACCTTATCGAATGTTAACGTCTAGAGCAGAGTTTAGATTGCTATTAAGACACGATAACGCTGATTTAAGATTAACTGATTATGGATATAAACTCGGTTTAATATCAAAAGAAAGATATCAAGATTTTTCAATTAAAAGAGAATCTATTGATCAAGAACTTATTTATTTGAAAAACAAATATATTACACCAAATAAGGAAATAACAGCGTATTTTGAAAAGAATAATTACTCTTTGCCAAAAGGAAAAGTAACATTAGCCGAGATATTGAAACGACCTGAAATAACATATAAAGATATCGAAGTCATTGATAAAAGAAATCTCTTTTTAAACGAAGATGTTAGAGAACAAGTTGAAATCAATATAAAATATGCCGGATATATAGAAAAAAGTATTAAAGAAGCAGAAAGATTAAAAAAGGAAAATAATATAAAAATACCTTTAAATCTTGACTATGATAAAGTTCATAATCTAGCTTTAGAAGCGAGGGCTAAACTATCAAAAATTAGGCCATTAACAATTTCTCAAGCATCAAGAATTTCTGGTGTTAATCCATCAGATATTCAGATGTTAGTAATATATCTAAAAACATATGAAACATAAGTTTCATGAAACATATAACAAAAAAACTTTGATTATGTTAGAATATATACAACTTTAGGAGTTAAACATGGAGCCATTTACTATAAAATTTGATAAAAAACTCTGGGATGAATTAAGAAATCCCAGATTTGGTTTGTATTTTAACTATCTAACTATGAAAAATCAAGTGATGAACTTGACTAATATAACCGAAGAAATAGAAGTTTATCAAAAACATTTTTATGATTCAATAGTTTTATCAAAAATTTTTTGTTTATCAAACAAAGAATTACTAGATATTGGTGCTGGAGCAGGATTTCCATCAATTCCCTTAAAGTTGATTGAACCAGTTTTAAAAGTTACAATAGTGGACAGTCTAAATAAAAGGATTGAATTTTTGAAAGAATTAAGTGAAAAACTTGAGCTTAAAGATGTTACTTTGTTGCATGCTCGCGCAGAAGAAATGGATAAATCAAAGAAGTTTGATTTTGTCACAGCTAGAGCTGTTGCTAGATTAAATATATTAGCAGAGTTAGCAATTCCGTTTGTGAAAATTGGTGGATACTTTATAGCATATAAGTCGATAAACTATCAAGAAGAGTTATTAGAAGCAAAAAATTGTATCTCTAAACTTGGTGCTAAATTAGAGAGCGTTATTATTTATGAAGTAAACGAAAATATCCAGCATGTGCTCCTAGTTATAAAAAAGGAAACAAAAACACCAAATATATATCCAAGAAGTTTTAGTAAAATAAAAAAATCACCATTATAGGAGAATTTAGTTTTGGATAAAAAGTATTTTATTTTTCCAGAAACACAACATTATCGAGAATATTTAGAGTTTAAACATTTGCGAGGTCAAAATACTTTAGTAGCCTTTGCCATTTTTTTCATGATGATTTTAACACTAGCATATATGTTGATTTCTAATTATCCAGCAGCTTCAATAATTGGATTTGGGTTGGGTTACTTGGTAATTCTAATCTTTAATTTTGCTTCAGTTGCTTATTCACAAGAGCACTATTACTATCTGAAACTTAATAAATATGTGACATCAATATCATTATTCACAATGATGTTAGTAACTATAATTTACTTTAAATCTCCATCATTCATTCCTTTGCTTTTTGTAGCTTACGCTATTTGTTCAATCTACAAAGATACAAAAGTATTATTAGGTATAACTTTTTATTTTGTTTTTTCAATGATAATGTTGATTATAAACTTTGAGTATCTGTTCGACTTTAATAACGCTTTTGTTATTAAAGATTTAGCTATTGCATTTTTTGTATTACTATTCTTAGTAATGTTATTACTATCTAGTTTTATTATTGTTAAAGAAAAAACATTCTTCTATAACAATATCTCATATGCTAAAGAAAAAGAATATCGTAATTTAGCCTTGTTAATGGAATTTGAATCAAAAGAAAAAACTAGTATTATTCATCAAAAAGATTATTACAAAATTATCGATAATTTATTAAATGAATTTAGCCAAAAATTGGACATTTCAAATCCATTTAAAGAAAAGCTTGAGATTATAGAAAAACTATCTAATAATATTGAAAAATCTAAGATTTTAAACGACTATCCAACTCAAACAAAACAAGACTTAGAAAGATTAGAAGAATTATTGGTAAATAAGGATTCAGAATTAAGAAAATTAATTATTAAAATCAAGCATACACAAACTAAAAGATATAAAACAAGAGAAATCTTTTCGGCTACACATTTTCAAAGTTTTAATAAACAATCAGATAGTATGGAAGTTAAAATTCTTTGCTTTGTTGTTTATTATGTTGTGTTAAAAAAAGGATTACCAGGAATGAAATCTTTAAGTAATCAAGAATTGTATGATACTTTTATAAATTCAGACCTTTGCCATTTTATTGATCCTAAAATTATCAAAATTTATCGAGATAATGCAGATGTTTTTAATACAATCGTTGATGAAATGACTTTGGGGGTGAAAAGTAATGATTAATTTCATTAAAAAAGTTCTCCATTCAGAGTTTTTACCTATAAGTGAAGTTAGAAAATTAAAAGTTCATATAGTTATGAGTTTTTTATTCATATTAACTTTAGTTACAATTCCATTTTCTTTCTTTTTAAATTATAGCACCTTAATTAAAGTTCTATCTATAGCGGTTTTTGCTTTGTTTTATTTATTATGTGTGATTCTTGTTAGATTTAATAAAATATTTACTGCTATCCAAATTTCTATTATTTACTCAGTATTATTAATGGTGTTTTATACAACTGGAATAAGTAGTTTTTATGCTTATATTTTCTTTTATATTACTTTGACAATAATAGTTTTCTATCAAGAGATATATTCATACTTTTTATATGGTACTTTGACATTAGTATTAGGAATTCTTTACACATCTTCGTATAGTGAAGGATTAATGTTACAAAATGATGTAGAAGGTTCTGTGTTTATTTATATAGCGGGTTTAGTTATCTACTATTTAGTCAGCTTTATTCAGATATTAAATAATGAAAAGTTATATGCAGATTTAAATATAGAGTGGGTTAAAATGAATAAC
The DNA here is from genome assembly GCA_041672325.1 of Candidatus Izemoplasmatales bacterium. Classification (GTDB taxonomy): domain Bacteria; phylum Bacillota_I; class Bacilli_A; order Izemoplasmatales; family Hujiaoplasmataceae; genus UBA2289. The sequence goes on along the minus strand of JBAYZV010000016.1, from coordinate 13,940 downwards.
TTAAACATAAATTATCAAGATGAGATGTTATATCATATTGAGGACATGAGAGCAGAAATGAAAAAATCTCCAATTTATGAAGATTTAGAATTTCAAAAAGTAGCTTTTGAATTAAGCGAGTTTATCGCAGAACAAGTTTTAAAAGATGGAAAGCAGATAACAAATCTAATAGATTTATATATTTATATACATGAAAAAGGATTAGAATCAGTTTTGAAAAACGATGAAATAAGTATAGCGATGAAGAAGAATTCTAATATACTTGGAAAATATTTACTCAATCAGAACTCAGATATGTTTTCAATGATTATTAGCTTTTATCTTAAATTTCATCAAACAAAAGAATACAAAAGTAACCGTTACATTTATAATGTTGAAAACATTACTTCCTTGACAGATGAACAAATTATTTCTTTTTGTTTAATCTACTTTTATTTAAGCGATGAAATATCAGAAAGTAAAGGATTAGATAGTTTTAAATCAGAAGAAAAAAGTATTGATGATATCTTCAATAAAATTGATATGAATGAATTCTTTTCTGAACAAGTGATAACTTTCTATAATGACAATATTGACTTACTTAAGAAATACAACGAGAAGAAAGGGTGAAATTATGGCTTTAGTACTTTCTATTGCTAATCAAAAAGGCGGAGTAGGTAAAACAACTACCGCAATAAATTTAGCTAGTTCATTAGCCGATTTAAATAAAAAAATATTGCTTATAGATTTAGATTACCAAGCAAATGCAACTACTTGTATGGGAATTAATAGAGGTAGTTTTTCTAAAAGTATCTTTGATTGTTTTAAAAGAGAAGCTATTTTTAGTGATGTTAGGATTAAAACAGCCAATCCTTTAATTGATGTTTTGCCTGCTAAAACAATGGTTGAAGGTGTGGATGAGAAAATTATTGCCGATAGTAATCGTGATTTCATTCTATATGAGTTATTAAAGGACGCTAAGAGCGATTATGATTATGTTTTAATAGATTGTCCACCTTCATTAGGTTATATAACAATAAATGCTCTAATGGCCTCTGATGGGGTTGTGGTGCCTGTACAATGCGAATTTTTGGCGATGGATGGCTTAACACAATTATTAAATACAGTTAGATTAGTTCAAACAAAGAAAAAGGTCAATCGAGAAAATTTAACGATTTACGGAGTTTTACTAACAATGTTGGATAACAGAGTGAATTCTGGTTTTCAAATTGTTAATGAAATAAAAACATACTTTAAAGAGAAAGTATTTCAAACGATAATTCCTCGTAACATTACATGTTCTAATGCAACATTTTATGGAGTGCCTGTTACAGTTTATTCTCCGAAAAGCAAATCTTCATTAAGCTATAAAAAATTAGCAAGAGAGGTTGTGTCAAGAGATGAATAAAGATGAATTAATTAGAAGAGGGCTTCAAGACCTTCTTAAAGAAAATGAAATAGAAGATATCGAAAAAGAAGAGGTAGTCGATATTGAATTAGAAAAAATCGCTCCTAATCCTTTTCAACCACGTCGTCATTTTGAAGTACAAGCTCTGAATGAATTAGCAGATTCAATTAGAAGCAATGGAGTTTTACAGCCTGTTATCGTAAAAAAAGTGGCTAATGGATATATGTTAGTAGCTGGTGAAAGAAGATGTCGCGCTTCAAAAATCGCTGGATTTACAACTGTGCCGGCAATTGTAAGAGATTATAACAACCAGTATTTAGCAGAACTTGCTTTACTTGAAAATATTCAAAGAGAAGATCTATCTATAGTTGAGGAAGCAGAAGCTTATCAAAATGCGATAAAATTGTTAAATCTAACTCATTTAGAATTAGCTCAAAAAATAGGGAAAAGCCGTTCATATATTTCTAATGCTTTGGGTATTTTAACTTTGCCAATAGAAGTTCTTGATGAAATAAACAAGGGAAACATCTCAATGGGACATGCTAGAAGTTTAAGTAAGTTAAAAGATGTTTCAAGAATAAAAAAAATAGCAGTAATGATTATTGAAGAACATTTAACTGTAAGAGATATTGAATTAATGGTTAAAAAAGAAAAAAAGAAGAAAGAAATTAAAAGAAAAACTATTTCACAAGATTTACAAACAGAATTATCACATTTTAAAGAAAATATAAATTCACACTATAGTTTTAAAGAGCCGGTTAAAATTACCAGCAACAAAATAATCATCACTGTTCAAGATTTAAAAGAAATTAAATTGATTAACAGAATAATTAATGGTGAAAATGATGAATGAAGATATTAAAGAAGGTAGTGTCTTAGTTTTAAAAAAAGGTCATCCTTGCGGTGAAAATAAATGGGAAATTATTAGTTTTGGAACGATTTGTAAAATTAAGTGTCTTGGCTGTGAACGTGTAGTAATAATTGATAGAGTGGATTTAAAGAAGAAAATAAAGAAGGTATTGAAATGAAAAAATTACTTGAAGATATTATTGTATTTCGTGATGAAAGAGGTTGGCGAAAACACGACACACCACAAGCTTTAGCTAAATCTATTATTATTGAAGCAGCTGAATTATTAGAAAATTATCAATGGGAAGATTTTCCTCCAAATGAAGTAAATGTGGAAGAGGAATTAGCAGATGTTTTGATTTATTCTTTGGCTATGTGCTCAGATTTAGGCTTGGATCCAGAAGAAATTATTCGTAAAAAATTAATTAAAAACGAAATCAAATATCCTAAAAATAAATAATATTCTAAACTAATAGTTGCAATTTAATCATAGCTATCTCCCTTTATTTAGGAATATTCTGTTTTTTGTAAAAAAAATCGGAAAATAATAATTGACAAAAGTGGCGATAAATAGTAAAATATTATTCGCATTGCAAAGAGGAGTAAGGGGCCTATAGCTCAGGTGGTTAGAGCGCACGCCTGATAAGCGTGAGGTCGATGGTTCAAGTCCATTTAGGCCCACCATTCTTTTTGGGGTATTAGCTCAGATGGGAGAGCGCCTGCCTTGCAAGCAGGAGGTCAGCGGTTCGATCCCGCTATACTCCACCATTTTGTAAGTTACGGCGGTGTAGCTCAACTGGCTAGAGCGTACGGTTCATACCCGTGAGGTTGAGAGTTCAAGTCTCTCCGCCGCTACCATTAGTTGGACCCATAGCTCAGTTGGTTAGAGCTATCGGCTCATAACCGATCGGTCGTAGGTTCGAGTCCTACTGGGTCCACCATCTTAATATATAATGTAACGGAGAAATACCCAAGTCCGGCTGAAGGGATCGGTCTTGAAAACCGACAGGGCGTGTGAGCGCCGCGGGGGTTCGAATCCCTCTTTCTCCGCCATACAATGTCAAAATAGCTTAATTGGAAAAGCATTCAGGATGTAGGTTCGAATCCTATAATTGACACTAAAATAGCTGTAGACGGTTCATATCAGCTTAAAGACCCGCTAGCTCAGTTGGTAGAGCATTTGACTTTTAATCAAAGGGTCAGGCGTTCGAATCGCCTGCGGGTCACCACTTGCCCGAGTGGCGAAATAGGTAGACGCGTTGGACTTAAAATCCAATGTCAGCAATGACGTGCCGGTTCAAGTCCGGCCTCGGGTACCATTTATTTCTTGGGGGGTATTAGCTCAGATGGGAGAGCGCCTGCCTTGCAAGCAGGAGGTCAGCGGTTCGATCCCGCTATACTCCACCAAATTAAATTAAAACATTGACAAATTAACACGTGTTTGATATCATATAGTAGCACAAAAAAATATCGCGGGGTGGAGCAGTCTGGTAGCTCGTTGGGCTCATAACCCAGAGGTCGGAGGTTCAAATCCTCCCTCCGCAACCAATTTAATAAGGTCCGGTGGTGTAGGGGTCAACATGCCTGCCTGTCACGCAGGAGATCGCGGGTTCAAATCCCGTCCGGACCGCCACTATTATGGTTCGGTAGCTCAGTTGGTAGAGCAATGGACTGAAAATCCATGTGTCGCCAGTTCAATTCTGGCCCGAACCACCACTAGAAAACGTAAATAAGCCATCTATAGATGGCTTTTTTTATTTCTATTGTGATGAGTTTGCCCATGTGTCGCGCTCCGGGTTAGTAATTTTGCATAATTGTTTGATAATTCGACGCAATATCATTTCTACATAAATGCAAATACTTTTGAATTGTCTTTAAATTTGAATGACCTAGAAGTAATCTCAAAGTTTCTAAATCACCACCACGATTTAGATAACTGGTTGCGAAAGTATGTCGCCATTTATAAGGCAAAGCAGGATTTAGTTGGACAACTTTATTTTATGGAGCTTTTCCCGCATTGTTTAGAGACGATTGGAAATATTTTGGGATTATGATATTAGCTGGAATTATCTCTTTTGGTTTTTCTTGGCTAGTATTTCCTTTCATATATAATAAGTTATATATGAAAGACCTCATTCAAAGTGGATATAAACCTATTGATCCCACCTATGCAGACTATTTAAGATCAAAAGGTATTTTTGTTTCGAAAGAAGTGAAAACAGATCCAAGTTTAAGTTAGTTTAGATTTATATATTTAATCTTTTATTAATATATAAAATAAATACATTGCATTTATGGACTGAAAATCCGTGTAATGCAAGTATTAAAAACGGAATAAATATTTAACCAAAAAAATAATCAGTAAAAAAAAGCTCAAATAAAAAAATTGAGATTATGCTTAAGAATAGTCAAATAAGTTTAGAAGATGCTATAAAACAACATCATGTTGAATTTCTATATAAAAAGTAAACATCAAGTTTAAATACTGACTTTTTTGTGTTAAAATGTAAATGTAAATTAAGATAATAATATATTGGAGTAAAAAAATATGTTTATAATTATATTTTTAATTGCTTTATTTCTTTTTCTAACACAAGTTAAATTTCTTGATTTTGGGTTATTAGGAAAAGTTTATTATATTGGTAATTGGGTGGATGATAACGCAGTTCGTATACCTGTTGAATTATATAAAACATTTATATTTGTTCTCGTTTGTTTAGGAATTTTAGCTGTCAAAAATATCATAGATCACATGAAAGTTGAAGATATTAAAACAAATAATCATAACCATGAGCAAAAAGAAGCTCAAAAATATCATGAAAATGTTAAAACAAATGATAATAATCTTATTTTTGATAAAGACAATCTTACATTAGAGAAGTTAATTGAAATACGAGCAAAAGACCTTATTACTGATGAAGAATTTAAGCGAATTAAAAAGAAATTATAATTAATTTTACTATTCAGTAAACGAATGAAAATCCATGTGTCGCCAGTTCAATTCTGGCCCGAACCACCACTAGAAAACGTAAAAAAGCCATCTATAGATGGCTTTTTTTATTACACTTATTTAAATTTGTGCTATATAATAAATGAATAAACTAAGTAATTGCATTATTTCTGGTTATGGGCTATTAATTCAAACTTAATGATGTATAATTATATTGGGGATGGTATCTGTTTAAAAATGATTAATTATTTAATTACAAAATATATATATATATATCAAGAACAATCTGTAAATTTACTATACTTAGAATGAATAAAAGGATTTTATTAATTAAATAAATATTTGCATTGATTATTCTATGAATTAACAATATTATAAAAGGGAGAAAATATATGAGATTAATAGGAAATATTCTTTGGTTTATTATTGTAGGATTATTATCTTTTGTATGGTGGATTATTGTAGGCTTGTTGTGGTGTGTTACGATAATTGGAATACCATTTGGAACTCAGTGTTTTAAAATTGCATCTCTTGCAGTTTTTCCTTTTGGAAAAACAGTTCATACGAATTTTGATTCGCACCCAGTCGCTAATGTAATTTGGTTGATTTTTTTCGGGTGGGAAATTACGATTTCATATGTGATTATTGGTGTTATTTTATCTATAACAATTATTGGCATTCCTTTTGGTAAACAATGTTTTAAATTAGCGTCTTTGTCATTATTGCCGTTTGGTGCAGAATTTTAATATTTTAGAATGGCAGATAAATTAACTTTCCCGAAAAGATTACTTTAAGCAACGATTAATAAAACATACAAGCCCAATTCAATATCGTTTTGAACTGGACTTTCATTAATTGTTTTTTTTGTGTCTACTAACTCTTTACTTATTAAAAGCTGTCTTAAGATGGCTTTTTTTAATTTTAAATGTAAGTGTTTTTATATACTTTTTTATTTACAAAAAAGAAACTTTATGATAACATATCTTCTAGTAAAAGATAAATGCCTTTGGGTGAAAGGTATTCGAGGTGATAAAATGGATTACAAAGCATTAACAAAAGAGTTTTTAGATGATATGTTTCTTAAGAAACCACCATATAAAAAAGTGCTAGAATTATCAAAAGGTGAATTAGGAACTTTGCTATATTTAGTTAAAGAAAATGATGATGCCGTAGTTGGAGATATATCCAAACGTTTAGGGCTAACTAGCGGGAGGATGGCATCAGTTTTAAAACGCTTGGAAAGTAAAGAGTTTATTGTTAAGAAACGATCTATCGGAGACAAAAGGGTAACTATTGTATCTTCAACAAAGAAAGGCCAAGACTTTGTAAACAATCATGGAAAAGAAGTTTTTGATAGAATACATAATCTATTAAGGTTTTTGGGTGAAGAAGATGCATTAGCATATGTACGTATTAATAAACGATTACATAATGAGTTTGATCAAAATAAATCATATTAAAGGCAAAATTAAGGAGCATAAATGAAAAAAGGAATGATTTCACAATATAAAGTATTAGTGAAGAGTATAAGAGAATATAAAAAACAAACATTACTAACACCTGCATTAGTAATTATTGAAGTTGTTATTGAGGTTTTAATTCCGCTTATTATGGCGGAAATGATTAATCAAATGACAGGTGATACAATGAAGCCTATTTATTATTTTGGAACAGTGTTAATCATTATGGCTGTTTCTTCGCTTTTAGCTGGAATGTTTGCTGGCAAATATGCCGCAACTGCATCAGCTGGTTTTGCTAAAAATTTAAGAAAAGATATCTTTTACAAAATACAAGATTATTCATTTCATGAGATAGATAAATTTTCATCGTCATCTTTAGTAACGAGATTAACAACCGATGTTACTAATTCTCAACAAGCATTTCAAATGATTATCAGAATTGCTATTCGTACACCTTTGATGATGGTTTTTGCTTTTATCATGGCTTATACAATTTCTTGGAAAATGGCAATGATTTTTGTTGTGATTGTGCCAGCTTTAGGATTAGGATTAGCACTTATTTTGGTGAAAGTCTTTCCTATTTTTCAAAAGATTTTCAAGAAATATGACCGATTAAATAATAGCGTTCAAGAAAATGTTAGTGGCATCAGAGTAGTTAAGTCTTTTGTTAGAGAAGACTTTGAAAATGAAAACTTTGAAAAAGCTGCTAAAGACGTAAGAAACGATTTTACCAAAGCTGAAAAAATAATTGCATTAAACAATCCTTTGATGGTTTTTAGTACATATTTAGTTACAGTTTTAATTGCTTATTTTGGTTCAACAATGATCATTAATAGTCAATCTCTAGATCTAACTACAGGCGAATTAAGTTCGTTGGTAACATATTCAGTGATGATATTAATGTCCGTGATGATGTTTTCGATGGTTTTTGTCATGATTGCTATTTCTGCAGAATCTGTAAATCGTATTGCTGAAGTGCTTGAAACTGAATCAACCTTAGATCCAAACCCTAATGGGGATGTGACAGTTAGAGATGGATCAATTGATTTTAAAGACGTTTCTTTTAGTTACTCAAAAGATCAAAGTAAATATGTTTTACAAGACATAAACTTATCCATCAAATCAGGAGAAACCATAGGAGTATTAGGTGTCACTGGGTCTGCCAAGAGTACTTTAGTTCAACTAATACCGAGATTATATGATACGTCATGCGGAGAAGTGCTTGTAGGTGGGAAAAACGTTAAAGACTATGAATTACACTCTCTTAGAGATGCTGTAGCTTTTGTATTACAGAAGAATGTATTATTTTCTGGTACAATTGCAGAAAATATAAGATGGGGAAATAAAGATGCTAGTCTAGAAGAGGTTAAAGAAGCTGCTAGATTAGCGTGTGCTGATGAATTTATAGATCAGTTACCAAAAACTTATGATTCTTACATTGAACGTGGAGGAACAAATGTTTCTGGTGGACAGAAACAAAGGCTATGTATTGCTAGAGCTTTAATAAAAAAACCAAAAATTATTATTTTTGATGATTCAACTAGTGCAATTGATACTAAGACAAACGCAAAAATCACAGAACAAATGGCTATGACATTACCTAATACAACAAAGATTATCATTGCGCAACGTGTGGCTTCCATTCAATCAGCAGATAGAATAGTAATTATTGAAAGTGGTAGAATAGTCGCTTTTGATACACATGAAAATTTAATTAAAACAAATGAATCATATCAAGAAACTTATAATTCGCAAACTAATACAGCAGGAGGTGATGAATAATGGCTCATCCAGTTAACGGTAGAGGAAGTATGAATAGAAAACCTACCTTTAAACCAGGAACTGTCAAACGTTTTTTAAAATATATAACCAAATATTTTAAAAAAGAATTGATTATTGTAATGATCACTATTATTCTCTCATCAGTTGCGACTGTATTCTCATCTGTAATGATTCAAAAAATCATTGATGAAGTAATTAATCCTGGATTAGCAAATGGTATGAGTAGTGTATATGTTATATTGATTAAATATATAACAATTATGATTGTTGTGTTTTTAATTGGAATTATTTCAACTTTTATACATCCTAGAATCATGGCAATTGTTACACAAGGAATGTTATGCCGATTTAGGGTGGATATGTTTGAAAAAATGCAAAAATTACCTATAAAGTATTATGATACTCATCCCCATGGCGAAATAATGTCAACATATACAAATGATACTGATGCATTGCGTCAGTTAATTGGACAAGTAATTCCACAGATATTTCAATCACTAATCACAGCTATTGCGGTTGTTACTATGATGATTGGATATTCATTATGGTTAAGCTTAATTGTATTTGTGATTATCATTTCTATGCTACAAATCGTTAAAAAGATTGCAAGCGGAAGCGCAACCTATATGGTTAAACAACAAAAATCGATTGCCGCTGAAGAAGGGTTTGTAGAAGAATTTATCAATGGACAGAAAGTTGTTAAAGTATTCAATTACGAACCTAATGCAAAAAAATCATTTGATGAATTTAATGAACAATTGTTTAAAGATAGTGAAAAAGCTAATACATACAGTAATATACTAATGCCAATTATGGGTAATGTAGGTAATATTATGTATGTTATAGTCGCTTTTATCGGCGGTATCTTTATTATTGGTAATGTATTTAACTTATCAATTTTAGGGTATTCTACTTTGACTATTGGTATAGTAGTAGCTTATCTTACTTTTGTAAGATCTTTATCACAAACTGTTGGTAGAATTTCAAGCCAAATTGGAATGATTATGATGGGATTAGCTGGTGCTAGCAGAATTTTTGAACTACTTGATGAAACACCAGAAGAAGATAGCGGTTATGTTACACTTGTTAATTTCGAAAGAGACTTACAAGGTAATATTGTCGAAACAAATATAAGAAATAACCAATGGGCTTGGAAACATCCTCACAGCGAAACAGGAGTAATCGAATACGTTGAACTTAAGGGCGATATCGTTATGGAAAATGTTGATTTTGCATACAAAGAAGGCGAAGAAGTTTTACATGACATAAACATTTATGCTTATGCAGGTCAAAAAATAGCACTTGTAGGAGCCACCGGTGCTGGAAAAACTACTATTACAAATTTGCTTAACCGTTTTTATGATATCCCTGATGGAAAGATTCGTTATGATGGTATCAATATTAGAAAAATTAAGAAACCAGATTTAAGGAAATCTCTCGGAATTGTTTTACAAGATATTAATTTATTTACCGGAACAGTAATAGATAATATTAGGTATGGTCGTTTAGATGCAACTGATAGTGAATGTATTGAAGCAGCTAAAAAAGCCAATGCACATGATTTTATAACAAGATTGCCAAATGGGTATGAAACCATTTTAAATGGAAATGGTTCTAATCTATCTCAAGGCCAAAGACAATTATTGTCGATTGCTCGTGCCGAGGTTGCGGATACACCCGTGATGATTCTTGATGAGGCAACTTCATCAATTGATACACGTACGGAAGCTTTAGTGCAAAAGGGAATGGACGAATTGATGAAAGGTAGAACTGTCTTTGTTATCGCACATAGATTATCAACTGTAAGAAACAGTGATGCTATTATGGTAATGGATCACGGCAGAATTATTGAGCGAGGAACACATGATCAATTAATAAAACAAAAAGGCACTTATTATCAACTATATACTGGAGCATTTGAGTTAGAATAATTTTTAAAGAGTCATATAGATTATCTATAATGACTCTTTTTTATTTACTTTATAAGATAAAAAAACAAAAAAAGTGAATGTAACACTCGCTTTTTTTACATACTGCTTTGAATATTTTTGTGTTATTAATCAGTATTTAGTGGTATTATTAAAGAAAAAGGAGTGAATATTTTTATGGAAATAGTAACTTTAGTAGAAGATGCTCAAATAGAGAAAAATTTAGGATATGAACATGGTGTTAGTTACTATATAGAGACAAAAAAACATAAGATATTATTTGATGTTGGACAAAGTAATATTTTTTTACTTAATGCAAGAAAATTGAATATAAATATAAAAGACATAGATATAGTCGTGATATCTCACGGACACTATGATCATGGGGGCGGGTTAGAATATTTTTTAGAAATTAATAATACAGCTTTAATATATATTCAAAAATCTGCATTTAATGAATTTTATTCTATGAGAGAAGAAAATCAATATACTTATATTGGCCTTGATAAGACTTTAGATAAGTCAAGATTCATTATGTTAGAAAAAGATTTTGAAATTGATGAAGAATTGTTTTTATTTAGTCATATTCAAGATAGTAGATTTTTCCCCAATAGCAATCATACATTATATAAAAAAGTTAATAATCAATATTTATTAGATGATTTCATTCACGAACAAAATCTTATCGTAAAATCTAACGATAAGAATGTGCTTTTTGCAGGATGTGCTCACAAAGGTATTGTCAATATTATAAATCAAGCTGAAAATATCATAAAGCCTCAACGAATTAATATTGTTTTAGGTGGATTTCATTTAAAGTCAAGATATAAACAATATGAAGAGAGTAAAGAAAACATTATAGCTATAACTGAAATTTTGAAAACCAAAAATATTGAAAAGTTTTATACAGGTCACTGCACTGGAAAAATTGCTTATGATATTATGAAGAATATACTAGAAGAAAGACTATTGTACTTTTATTCAGGGTTAAGAATTGTTTTATAGATATTGATAATATTTACCGAAAACTAGATAAATTTATATTCTTTCAAATCAAACATTGTTTATTTATTATGTGCATTATGATATAATATCACTATAGATAAAGAATCAATAAACTATTTTTTCTATTAAATTCTAATTTTTATTAGAAAATAATGTTATATAGGAGGAACTATTATGGATATATATTCTTTTATGAAACCAAAAAATGAAGTTACATATATGAACGAAGATGACACAGTGCGTAAAGCAATTGAAATTATGCGTAAACATAGATATACTTCTATTCCCGTGTTATCAAAAACAGATAAGTATGTAGGAACTGTAACAGAAGGAGATCTATTATATACGTTAGACCGTGTTGGTAGAGATGAAGTGGATAATATTAAAGTTTCGTCTATAAAACGTCATCGAGATTACGATGCTGTAAATATTAATGAAACAATGTTAGTGTTATTGTCAAGAGCGTCTAACGAAAATTTTGTTCCTATTATTGATGAATCAAATCAATTTTTAGGAATCGTGACTAGAAAAAAATTATTAGATTATTTCTTTGAACATAATTTTATGGTGCTATAATCAAACAACTTAATCAAAATGTTTTGAAAAGCCATTACTATGGCTTTTTTTTATAAAGTAAATTTTTTAGGATGTATATTTAGGCAATAATAATCAAAAATTGATTTAAAAAAATTCTATTATTTTATCTACGATTCTAAAAATTACAAAAAATATATATTTTTTTGTTTTATTATGCATTATTTAGTATAATATAAATAAGCATAGATAATATTCATATGGAATAATTGTTTAATTCAATAAGACAAGAACAAACAATTATTTTTGTTTCTTGTTTTTTTAATGTTTTAAATTAGTGGAGTATATGGATTACTAGAAGGAGCTAACTAGTGAAAACTAACAACAGAGTTTTAATACTTGCAAGCATATACCTAATTTTTTCGTTTGCGACAATGGCTTACTTTTTTTATACGGCTTTTTCATTAGTTGAAGAAAAACAAGAAGAAATTTTAAGATTAGAATTAGAAAATACAAGAAGTCAGATTCGTGAAAACTTTGTGATGATAGAAACAGTTTTAGCGAATGTGGAAAGCTATGTTTTGGAAAATCCTGACAATGATGATTTTTTAAATTTTATAGTTAATGTGGATGAAAATAATGATTATATTGCATCTTTATATTTAGGAAAAGTTGATAAGACATTTACTAATTCTTCTAATTTTGATCCTGATTCTGATTTTGATTTTACTACAAGAATTTGGTATCAAAGAGCTATTGAAAGCGATGATACTATTATAACTCCGGCTTTCATTAATTACAGTCATGAAAGAGTAATTCTAACAGTAGCTAAAGCGATATATATAGATGATGACTTATTAGGTGTTGTTGCTGCTGATATTGATATCAAAACAATAGTTGGGTTTATTTCAGAAAAGAAAATAGGAAAAACTGGTTTTGCTTTTTTGATTGATGAAAACTCTAATATACTAGCTTATCCAGAAATGGAAACAGAAGTTATAGATTTACAACCAGTTAGTGATTTTGATTCAAATTTATCTTTGTTAAGCGGAAGTGGTAGTAACAATAATTATGTCGTTCAAGGTACTAAGGGTGTTTTGTATTATCAAACACTTGATCCGTTCGAAATTCTTTTAGGTGTTTTTTTACCATCGCAAGAATTTTCGTCTGGATTTATAATTATTTCTAATGTATTTTTATCATTAACTATAGCAATGGGTATATTGGCGTTTGTTTTAATAATTACTTATAACATACGTATTAAAAACCCATTAGAATCACTTCTTTCCGATATCGAAAGAATCGATATTTTAGATTCATCAAAGTATATATTACCAGAACATGAAAAAGATGATTATTTAAAGATTAGACAATCTATTAATAAAGTTTTAAAGGCTACAGATTTATATTTTAATGAAAAACATAAAGCACAAGCAGAATTAATGATTGAGAACCAAAGAGTAAAGCTTTTAATGGAGTCAACAGCGGATATAATTTTTGAAATAGATACTTCCGGAAATTATGTTTCAGTATTTGGTAAAGGTTTAGATTTAATGGAGATGGGACCACATGATTATATTGGAAAAAGTGTTTTGACAATATATGGCGAAAACAAAAATGAAAGACTAGAAGCTTATAAAAAAGCTCTTAGTGGAAAACACTGTGTCTATGATTGGAAATTCATAAGAAAAGATGGAGTAGTTTTGTCTTTCGAATCATCAATATCGCCAATATATAACGGAGATAAGCAAATCATAGGAGCGGTTGGTATATCAAGAGATATTACTGAAGCTATGCAAAAACAAAAAGAAATAGAATATATCAGTATTCATGACTCCTTAACTGGTTTATATAATAGGCGTTATTTCGTCGATTCTTTTATAGAAAAAGATAAAATAGAAAATTATCCTTTAGGAATAGTAATGATTGATTTAAATGGTTTGAAAATACTTAATGACGCTTATGGGCATTATTATGGGGATCTAGGTTTAAAAAAAGTCGCAGAAGTTCTACAAGAAGTTACTGGGGAAAATGATACTGTTTTT
>JBAYZV010000015.1:0-20233 GCA_041672325.1 Candidatus Izemoplasmatales bacterium | reverse complement strand
AGTGGCTGAAGAGGCGGGCTTGGAAAGCTCGTAGGCTGTCAAAGGCGCAGGGGTTCAAATCCCCTTTCCTCCGCCATATAAAAAGCATAGGTTTGATACAAATTGTGTCAGACCTTTTTTACTGGCAGAAAGGGTATTTTCCCCTTTATGCTAGTAACTATTTGTAAATTGCGGTGATGTTTTTGATGATCATTAGACAATGTTTAAAATAGTTAGAAAACAGTTTTACACGATTACCCTTGAAAATACACGATTATAGGTCAATTTACACGATATATCTGAGTTTTACACGATTACAAAATATTTTCATAAATATAATAAAAATATCTATGTCTGCGGAGTGAAACTGCACATCCAATAATAAAGTATTGATTGGAAATAGTGGTAGGTTTATTAAAAAAATGCTATAATAATAGAGGTTTTAGAATTGATTGAAAGAATTCAGACTGGAGATTTATCAAAGTTATGATTAAGTTTTATTTGTATGTCGTGTTAATGACAGATAAGTATAAATTAACTAATGATATTTTCGAAAGACATGTAGAACACTTGAAATTGCTTGATAAACAAGAAAATTTTATTTATGTAGTCCGTTTATCTATTATAATGGTGGTATAGTAATATTTAAAGTAGATACTTTAAAAGAAGCAATCAAATTAGTAAATGAAGATTCTTTTATTCTGGGAAGCTACAAGACATTTGAAATTAGAACACTAGAAACAGCAAGTAAAGAAAATAATTATGGACTGGCCGTTTAACATGTAAGGGTTTGCTAAACCAAGCGGAAAAACAATTTTCTATTCGTAATTAGGCATTTAGATCAAACCTCAAAGCGTTATTTTAAAAGTAACGAAAATTTAAAAATTAGAGGAAAAATATGGAAAAAGAAAAAAAGCAATATGCGTCATGTTTAATTAAAGTACCTATCTTCAATCACTTAAATGAAGTAGAACAAGAAAGTATTGTTGAACTTATTGATGCAAGAAAAATTAATAAGGACAGTTTTTTATATCATCAAGGTGAAAAAAAGTCACAATTATATGTTGTTCATCAAGGAAAAATTAAAATTTCTAGGTATAACGAAGATGGTCATGAACAAGTTATAAGGATTTTAATGCCCGGTGATTTTTTAGGTGATGAAACCCTGTTTTCTCATAAAGAAACAGATAATTTTGCTGTTGCATTAGAAGAAAGTAGCGTGTGTGTTTTAGATGGTGATCAACTCAAAAAACATATCACTAAAAATCCGGAAATTGGCATTAGAATCATCCATGAGTTATCCCAAAGACTTTCTGAATCAGAGCGTAAAATGGAAAGCTATAGTCTTGAATCAGTTAACAGAAGAGTTGCGTCATCGATTTTAAAATTAAGTTCTGACAAAAAAGTTTTTGAACTACCCTTTTCAAAAAAAGATTGGGCATCGATCTTAGGTATGAATCAAGAAACTTTAAGTAGAAAACTAAGTCAATTTAAAAAAGACCATTTAATTGATTTGAAAGAACAAAGAAAAATCATCATTTTGAATAGAAAAGAACTAGAAACAATCCGGTAATGCTTAGGCATTTAAGGATTGTTTTTCTTAATCCTTCATCATATGTTAACAAAGTGAATAAAATTTGACTTAGGTCATTTTTTTTGTTTAATAGGACTGTTAAAATAAATGTGTAATTTAAAGAAAAGGAGATCAATTAAATGAAAAAAATTAGTGAACAAAATCAAAAAAATTTAGTGTTATTAAGTCAGTATGTGCCTATTGTTAATCGTGTACATGGTAAAAACCATAAAGAATTTGCTAAGGTAAAAGAAATTTTTTATCAAATTAATGAAAAAATTTCTAACCAAATCTTTAATTTAGACGATGAGTTTAAACATTTAAGAGTTACCACCAACAATTATTCAGTACCAAGCGATGTGTGTGAAAGTTATGAAGCCGTTTACAACATGTTAAAACAACTTGATTTAGAACTTTATGAGGGATAAAAAATGCAAAAGTTTATTTTAAAACAAAAAACACGGATTGCTTTTATAAGTTTTATTTCAATTATTTTAGCGTTTTTCAATCATTATGTTATTCAAACAACTTTAGTTTCTGAAGTATTACTCATTTTTGCATCAATCATAGGCGTCATACCCATAGCACTTCAAGCCTATCAAGCATTGAGGGTTAAAGTGATCAGCATTGATGTTTTGGTAACAATTGCAGTGATTGGTGCATTGATTATCAAAAACTATGAAGAATCAGCCATTGTAACGTTTCTCTTTTTGTTTGGTTCTTTTTTAGAACAAAGAACATTAAATAAAACCAGGAAAGCCATAAAAGAACTTACGCAAATGGCACCCGTTTCGGCATTAAAAAAAGTGGGACAAGACTATCTTGAAGTAGAAATTGAAGAAGTAGAAGAACATGATATTTTACTGGTAAAAACGGGAGCGAAAATACCGGTTGATGGTGTAGTGATTGAGGGTTTTGGTCATGTGAATGAAGCCAGTATTACAGGTGAAAGTTTACCAGTGAAAAAAAGTATCGGATTAAAGGTATTTGCCGGAACGATTGTTGAAAACGGAACCCTTTATATTGAGGCCGAAAAAGTTGGTGAAGACACAACGTTTGGTAAAATTATCGAACTTGTTGAAGAAGCACAAGATTCAAAATCGGTAGCAGAAAAGTTCATTGATCGTTTTTCTAAATACTACACACCACTTGTTTTACTTTTAGCTGTTTTAGTTTATTTAATTTGGACAGATTTAGAACTCGCCATCACTATTTTGGTTTTAGGTTGTCCTGGAGCTTTAGTCATTGGCGTGCCTGTTTCTAATGTAGCTGGTATTGGTAATGGTGCTAAAAATGGCATTTTGTTAAAAGGTAGTGAAGTTATTAGTGATTTTAGTCAATTAGACGTTATGGTCTTTGATAAGACAGGAACACTGACAACAGGAACGCCTGCAGTCAATCATGTAAAAGCATATACAAAAGACATATCTTTAACACTTGGCTATTTAAAAGCAATTGAAAAAGAATCAGATCATCCGTTAGCAAAGGCGATTGTCGATTATATTAAAGACGATAAAAATTATCTTGTTACACAAACTGAAGTTGTTAAAGGCGGAGGTATCATCGCTCAAATTGATGAAAAAAAAGTTTTGATTGGTAATTTAAAACTCATGAATCAAATGAATATTTCAATTAAAAATGATGTCATAGAAGATATCAAACAATTAGAAAGTAGTGGACATTCGATTGTCATCACAGCAATTGACCATGACATTAAACTATTAATTGGTATTAAAGATCAAATCAGACCTAATTTGAAACAAGACTTGCAAAGAATCAAAAAATTAGGTGTTAAAGAACTTGTGTTATTGTCAGGTGATAATCAAGGTACAGTCGATTTAGTTGCCCTTGAGTTAGGACTAACAAAAGCTTATGGGAACATGCTACCGGAAGATAAACAAGCTTATATTAAAAAACTTCAAAGTGAAGGTAAGAGAGTTGCTTTTGTTGGCGATGGTGTTAACGACAGTCCTTCACTTGCTTTGGCAAATATAGGAATAGCGATGGGTAATGGTACCGATGTGGCAATTGAGACAAGTAATGTTGTCTTGATGAATTCAAACTTTTCAAAAATACCACACGCACTTGGATTAACTAAAAAAATTGTTTCAAACATGAAACAAAACATTATCATTGCCGTTGGTGTTGTCTTGGTGTTACTAGCAAGTGTCTTATTCAGTCAGTGGATGAATATGTCAATTGGTATGCTTGTTCATGAGTTAAGTATCTTAGTCGTTATTATTAACGGCATGAGATTATTAAAATATAAATTAAAAAAGAGGAGAAAGTAAAATGAAAAAAGTAACGATTCAATTGGAGACATTAACTTGTCCATCTTGTTTACAAAAAATTAACAATGCAGTCAAAAACTTAGAAGGCATTAACAAAGATAGCGTTGAAGTTTTATTTAATGCAAGTAAAGTTAAACTTAATTATGATGAGTCAAAAATAGGAGTTGAAACGATCGAAGATGCTATTACTAAATTAGGGTATGAAGTAAAAAAATCTGTAATCAAAGATAGATAGATTAGGATTTTAAATAATAATTAAAATGGCCAATAAAAATTGAAATCCTAAGAAACAAGGCAGTTAGTTTTGTATTAAAATTAGTAAATATAAATAGCGCATATATTTCAGATTTTAACCCTTTAAGAAATAACCCCAAAAAACACGGGTGTTAAAAAAATTCTAGGGGTGCTAAAATTTTCATCAAGGGTGTTAAAAAAATAAGAGTGGGGTGTTAATTTTGTATTAAAATTGGTATTCCAACACATAAAAATCATGAATCGGTAAGTAAAAACTACCAAATATCACATAAAAATGCCCTATTAAGGGCATTTTTTAATAATATGAGTCTATCAAGAGAGCTTAGCAGTTTTTGAGATAGACTTTTTCTTTGCGCAAAATTGAAATTAAAATTTAAGGTAACACGGAGTTGAACTTCAAGTGAAAATTATGTAATGTATTATCATGCAGGATAGATTTAATTTATATTAGGATGGAAATATAACTTAATGGATGTATTGTAGACTGAATGGAGACATTTATTCATGGTATAATGATTTAAATTAAGAGATTAAATGTTTGGATGAATAATATTTAAATTGAGTCAATAGAAGTGTTATTGTCCACTAAAATCTCTACCAACAATATAACAGCTATTTCATAACATATATATAAGAAAGTTTAAGATGATGTATATGAGTGTAACCAAAAAAATTGTCATTATTCTTGGTAGTTTTTTAGTCATAGGTGGTTTAATAATTGCAGGATTACTATATTTTAATTCCGCTTCATATAAAGTATCACAATTAGAAAATGAGTGGAATATTAATTTACCTAATGGTATTAAACTGGAATATGATTCAAAAAAAGTTCATATTGATGGCAGCATTCACTATTATGTTTTTACAACAACTAGTGAACTTACAGAAACAATGTTTACAATAGGGGATGATATTAGCAAAGATGATTTTGAAACTTCATTTATTAGTGCAATGGAAGGTCTTGGCATTTCATCTGGGAAAATTAATATTCCTTCTGAATTTTATCCGGATCTTAATGAAAATTATAAATTTATACTATTAAATAGCGTCGGTGGAGGTGGTAATAGACATAAATACTTCTATTTAGTATATCTTCCCGAAACTAAAAGAATTTTTATATGTAACCAAGTTTCTCAGTAACAAAAAAATCTATTAAATAAAAGGTAACATCTATTCAAGAGATAAACTGAATAGATGTTTTTTTATTGTAGAAAGGAACACTTTCTTTACTTTACAAAAATAGTGTCACCCTACTGAGACCATTCATGAATTTTTGTGGTACATAGCTATTTTTACTAACTTAAAATGAAAAAAACAGTTGACAGTAATTTTAAAGAGAAGTATAATGAATGTATGAACATATGTTTATATGAGAGTGTGAGGTAATAATATGAAAAATTTAGAAATGGATGTATGTGCTTCAAATATTATACATCCTGAAGCGGTAAACAAAGCAAAAGAGAGTTTACCAAGTGATGATCTTATATTTAATTTAGCAGATTTTTTCAAGACCTTCGGTGATTCAACACGTATTAAAATTATATGTGCATTAATGGAAACCGAGTTATGCGTTTATGATTTAGCAAATGTAATTAATACATCTCAATCTGCAGTATCACATCAATTAAGAGTATTAAGACAATCTAGGTTAGTAAAGTACAGAAAAGATGGTAAAACAGTTTATTATTCATTGGATGATGATCATATTAAGTTACTTATAAGCCAAGGACTAGATCACCTTTTACATAAATAGAAAAGAGTGCGAGATATGAAAGAATATAGAAATCATTTAAAAAACATAAGTTGCGCAAATTGTGCAGATAAAATCGAAAGTAAGAGAAATACAGGAGTGAACTGACACCAAAAACCTGTACTTAATGTAAACTAAGATATCTGCAGGAGGTATCTCATGAAAGATAAAAAGAAGAAGAATAGGTTATAGAGCAAAGAATTTAAGTTAAAGGTCGTTTTAGACATCATTGAAAATGAACTTTCATACAGTCAAGCAGCGCGAAAATACGATATGTATTTAACATCAGGGAGTCTAAATGATACATTGCCTGCTAGATGGGTTTATCAGTATAGACTTTATGGTAAAGAGCGTTTCTTTCAAACACCAAAAGATTATCGTAAGAATCCAATTAGAAAGTTCCATACACCATCAAAAGAGGTAGAACAAAATTTAGAACTCAAAGTCAAACATCTTGAAATGGAACTTGGATATACAAAAAAACTTATCGCCTTAGTCAAAAACAGGAACGAACAAACAAAGATACCGAGTAGTCAAGGAACTAAGGCGAAAATATGCATTAAAAGATCTACTTCTAATATCAGGACTTCCAAAGTGAAGTGTACCCTATCCAAGGGGTATTTACCTATACAATATAGGTTAATGAAACAACGAATGATATAATAACTACAAAGAACATAAAGTACAAGAAAATGGTATCAGTTCAGAATCTAGTATTATACTTGACAGAAATAATTCATTAGAATAAAATATGAATAGATGAACATATATTCAACTGAAATGTAATGTTCTTAGGAGGTGAACAAGATGTGCTCTGACGGCAGCATCAATTCTTTCGATTTTGATTCTGTAAACCAAGCCAGTCGATTGTTTAAAATTATGTCAAATTTAAACCGGATTCGAATTATTGCCTTACTGAATGAAAATGATATGACAGTAACTGATGTGAGCAAACAGCTGTCACTTGAACAGAGTGCGGTATCACATCAACTAAGATTACTTAAAGACGCTAATATTGTTGCTTCAACAACACGAGGAAAAGAGCGAATTTATCGTCTTGCAGATTCACACATTTACACAATTTTTGAACAAGCATTACAGCATGTAAGGGAGGTAAAACTACATGAAAAACGAGCATAACCATTCTCATGATCATAAACATGAAGAAGGAAAAGAGCATAATCATAAGGTAAATGAACATACCGATCACGACCATGAAGGACACGAACACAGCCACGGAGGTGGAAATTCACTTATTTTATTCTTTATAGGACTAGCAGTTTATTTACTAGCAATGTTTGTAAACAATGATTTGTTTAAAAACATCATGTATCTATTGGCCCTCTTCCTTTCAGGTTATCATATTATCATAGAAGGAATTAAGGATACAGTTACTTTAACGATTAAAAGGAAACGGTTCACCCCAAATATCCACTTATTAATGACGATTGCTGCTGCAGGTGCATTGATTATTGGTGAACACCGAGAAGCAGCACTTCTGATATTGATTTTCGCTGGAGCACATTTCCTTGAAGAATATGCAGAAGGAAAGAGCAAGAAGGATATCACAAATCTTCTCAAAATGAATCCAACCACTGCTCGATTAATTAATGAAAACGGTGAAATCGAGATTGTTGATGTTAGTGTATTAAAAGTTGGTGATCGTTTGAGCATTTTAACTGGGGATCAGATTCCGACTGATGGTATGGTAATTTCAGGGAATTCTGCAGTTGACCAAGCTTCTATTACAGGTGAAAGTATTCCTGTTGATAAAGTAGCAGGTGATCCATTATTTGGAAGTACAATCAATGGAACAGGAACTTTAGTTATGGAAGTAACAAAAGAAAGTTCAGATACTGTGTTTGCAAAAATTGTTCAATTAGTTAGCCAGACTCAGAAGAGCATTTCTAAAACAGCAGCGATGATTAAGCGAATCGAGCCTGTATATGTGACAATTGTTATTTTGTTGGCTCCAGTATTCTATCTCTTAGGACTCTTCTTGTTCAAATGGACAGCGGAAACGAGTTTTTACAGAACAATGGTCTTTCTGATTGGCGCATCACCATGTGCATTAGCGGCAACAGATATTCCAGCTACACTTTCTGCAATTAGTAATCTTGCGAAGCGTGGAGTATTATTCAAAGGTGGTTCATATTTGTCGAATCTATCTGATCTCGGCGCTGTTGCCTTTGATAAAACAGGAACACTCACACAAGGGAAGCCAGTGGTTACTGATACTTACTTTGTATCAAAAGTGAAAGAATACAAGAAACGCGAATATAACTCAATCATAGTATCGATGGAGAAAAAGTCAAATCACCCACTAGCGGATGCAATTATCAATTATTATCATGATGTCGATACACTTGAATTTGATGTTGAAAATCTTGTTGGAGTTGGACTAAAAGCAACTTATGGTGATGCAAACTTTAGTATAGGGAAACCTTCATCATACAAAACCATATCAGACGAAATCACAAAGCATACTGAAAAATATGAATTTGAAGGTAAAACAGTAGTTTACTTTGGTTCCAATGATGAAGTACTTGGGCTTATAGCCATTCAGGATGTTCCTAAAAAGAGTTCAAAGGAAGCAATACAATACTTCAAAGATAATAATATCCACACATTGATGATCACTGGAGATGCTCAACGAACTGGTGAAGCGATCGGCCGCCAACTTCAAATTGACGAAGTTCGTGCCAATGTTCTTCCAGAAGATAAATCTAAGATTATTACAGATCTTAAGAAAAATTACTCTATTGTAGCGATGTTAGGAGATGGTGTAAATGATGCTCCTGCACTTGTTGCTGCCGATATCGGGGTTGCTATGGGCGAAGGAACTGACATTGCCATTGATGCAGCTGATGCTGTCTTGATGAAAAATGATCTGAACAAATTCGCATATACACATAAAGTTGCAAAGAAATTGAGAAGCATCGTTATTCAAAATATTATCTTTTCGATGATTGTTGTACTCTTCCTAGTTACTGTTAATATTCTTGGGTTAATGAACATGTCATATGCAGTGTTGATTCATGAAGGAAGTACATTAGTAGTTATACTTAATGGACTTCGGTTACTCAAACAAGTCAATTGACGAGAAAATGTAAAATGATATATTGTGAAAAAACATTATGATAAAGGAGAGTTGGATTTATCAAAACAACACAAAAAGCAATCATTACGAAAAGAACGAAAGCGATATTTGCAACGATTGTATTTGTTGCGATTCTCTTTGCAGTAGATCAGATACTAAAGATATATTTCTCGACAAACTACGGACTTAATGAAACTGAGACAGTTTTTGCTGGATTTCTAAATATTGGTTATATCAGAAACTACGGTGTAGCATTTGGAATGTTTAGTGGAATGAAATGGACGATTGTTTTGATTGGATTAGTTATGAGCATCTTGATTAGTACTGTTCTTGTAAAATCAAAGCAGGTTTATATAAGGGTTGCGCTGGGATTAGTACTTGCCGGTGCAACTGGAAATCTGTTTGATCGGTTAAGTGTTGGCTATGTTATTGATTATTTGCAGATGCCAATATTGCCGGTTGTTGGATCCACAATTTTCAACATATCCGATGTATATATTATTGTTGGGTGTGCAATTATTCTCTTTTTTGAAGTAAGAAACAAGCCTAATTCCAAAAATGACATGCCAGTTCAATTCTAGTATTAAATGTAAGCCAACAATGGAAATTATACGCAAAGTGAGGTATGGTTTCCATTTTTCTTTTGCTTGTTGAGGAACATCAGGATTTGGAGAGACTCAATCAAAATCAGAAAAGCCCGATGTAATCGTCAGTATGGTTTTAATAGTGCTAATACACAGTAAGAAATAGAAGGAGAAAAAAGAATTCAGTGAAAAAGAAAATTGCATTGTATTTGTCCCAAGCAAAGATTGATGAAATTGAACTGATACCAAAAACCTGTACTTAGTGTAAACTAATATATATGCAGGAGGCATCATATGAAGGATAAAAAGAAAAAGAATAGACTATGGAGCGGAGATTTTAAACTTAAAGTGGTCCTAGATATCATTGAAAATGAACTCTCATACAGTCAAGCAGCACGTAAATATGATATGTATCTATCATCAGGAAGTCTAAATGATACTGAACTGATACCAAAAACCTGTACTTAGTGTAAACTAGAATATATGCAGGAGGCATCATATGAAGGATAAAAAGAAATTGTATCAGATATAAAAGAAGTTTCGGGTCATGGTATAAAAGCTAAGGTTAATAGCGATGAAGTATTGGTAGGAAATGCTCGTTTAATGGAAAGAGAAAATATTTCATTTGAAGAATCATCTGCATTAGGGTCTATCTTGTATATCGCTATTAATAAAAAATATGTTGGTAATATTGTTGTATCTGACCAAATTAAAAAAGATTCAAAAGAAGCAATAAAGCTATTGAAAGCATTAGGAGTTAAGAAAACCATAATGCTAACAGGAGATAAAAAATCTGTTGCAACTAGTGTTGGCAAAGCATTAGGGTTAGATGAGATTCACGCTAAATTACTTCCTGAAGATAAATTAAATAAAGTCGAAGAACTTTTAAACAGTAAGTCAAAACGAGGTAAGCTCTTCTTTGTTGGAGATGGTATAAATGATACACCAGTACTTGCAAGAGCAGATATAGGGATCGCAATGGGTGGACTTGGTGCGGATGCAGCAATTGATGTAGCTGATGTCGTTATTATGACAGATGAGCCATCAAAAATTGCAACTGCAGTAAAAGTTGCGAAGAGAACAAGAAAAATTGTATGGCAAAACATTATATTAGCATTAGGTATTAAAGCTTTCTTCTTAGTTCTTGGTGCATTTGGATTAGCAACAATGTGGGAAGCAGTTATTGCTGATGTAGGAGTATCGTTGATAGCGATTCTAAATGCAATGAGGGTGCTAAAGTACAAGGGATAAACATAACTCTATAATTAATAGAAAGGACTGTAGATGATGTTTAAATCATTTACAGTCCTTTTGATATCATTCTAGACAACTGTTAATAAAATAATACTTTATAACCTAAGATTGGGAACTTGTTTCACCAATCCTTGTTAAATTAGAGATGCCTGAAGAACACAATCTACCTAATGAATTTATGTTTTGTTTTTATTGGATTGAGGTTGGATAGGCAACTATAGTAGATAGAACAATGACTCTTAGAGTATATGAGAAGAATCTGATACACATGATAGACATAAGTGTTGCTATAGATTTAATCATTGAGTCAATAAAAAACACAAATAATTGATATTGACAGCCTTGTTAAGCCATATTTACAGGGGTGCTAAAAATCAGTTAAGGGTGCTAAAAAAAATCATGGGGTGCTAATTTGTATCAAAATAGGTAGCATCACACATATAAGAAGCATAGGTTTGATACAATTGTATCAGGCCTTTTTTTGCTTTAATAAGGCCTTTTTCTCACTTTAACAGTTAGATTTTGATGTAGAAAGCAGCCAAAAAATATGATGAAAACATAAGACCTATAATAGGTTCACACTATTTGCCTTCCATTTACACGATTACAAGTGAGTTTACACTATTACCTTGGATTCACACGATTTCAGTTAATTTTTACTGTATTCATTTCTTTTTGATTGCTTAAAATTATTTTATAATCATATAGTTTTCATAATAATGCAATAAATCATTTACATTATGTAAGAAATATATTACAATATAGTTAGAGGTGATCTTATGAGTTATCGAACAAAAATGAGTATTATAATTCTTCTTTCTCAACTTATATTTTTTATTCTTAACAGTATTATTTTTTTTAATGATGTAGAAAAGTTTTTAGCATTTGGAAATGATTATAGAATTAATGTAGTTGTTATATTCGGTATCTCTCAATTTATTTATCTTCTTTTGGTTATAATAACGAATAAAAATGATAAGTTAGATGAACGAAACAAAAGATTGGAGACAACAAGTGCTGGAACAACATTCGTTACTATGATGATTGCATCTTTTATTTCATTGCAGTATTTATATGTTATTAATATAGACGAAGGACAAATACCAATATATTGGTTATGGTATCTAGCATTTGCCTATTTCTCATTTGCAAGCATAATATTTACAATTTCTAATTTGTTAATACCACTATTAAGGACTAAATATGAAGATTAAGAATGTAACGAATGCCATAAAGGAACTTCGCTTTAAAAATAATGATATGAGTCAACAGTTGTTAGCTGATCTTGTGGGTTGTTCAAGACAAACGATTCATGTTTTAGAAAAGAACAAATACTCGCCATCATTCGTACTTGTTAAAAAGATATCCAAAGTATTTGGAGTAGCAGTAGATGAGGTTATACAAGTCGAACTAGAATAGACAGTAAATTTTTGGTTGATCATACATTTTCTCTGTTTCTATGGGATTGCTGTAAACTATACTCAGAGTATTATAATCTCTTCATTTGTGCTTAAATTTATTAATAGTATTAAGAATTACACACTATGTATAAAGTACTAGGTGAATTGGATTAAACATTATTTATAAAAAACTATTAATTATTGAGGTATTTTCAATGGTACTAAAAAGAGTTTTTATGCAAAACACATTATATTATTTACTGATATTGTTGTTATCATCTTGGTTAGTAAATGATGAAAATAATGCATCAGTTTTAGCGTTTTGGTTTTTACCCATGTTATATTATATATATTTAACCACACAGCTTAATCACACAAGAAATGACTCTATGATATTAAAAATTATACATCATGTTTTGTTCTTAGTTAAATTTGCATTAATATATGTAACTGCAGGTTTATTGCAATCAGTATCTTTGGAATTGGCACTAATTATTTTTTGGAGTGTCGTTTTGATAATAAGTGTCTTTGAGTATTTTTTATTAAAAGGAAAGACACAAGTCATTCGATACAAGGATTTATGGGTGAATAGCATGGAACAAGTGATGACTGATATTGATCAGGCTAAAGAGAAGACAAAATATAGAAACGAAACAGGCTTATCAATATTTACTCTAGGGTTTTTGATTGGAAGTATACATTATTTGGAAATACCTAAACTTGAGTTTCACGACATTTTTATAAACGGATTAGTTACAATTCTAGCTATATATCTCTATAAGAGATTTCAAATTTCAAATAAAAAGACCTTTAACAGGATCTTAGAACATCAATTGATGAGCGAAAAAAAACTCATTAAAATATATGTATTTGGACAAATACTTTTGCATCTCTCATTCCTAGCTACGATTGGCATCAAAGCAATTGAACCAGAAGATTCAATCACATTATTGATGCTTATACCTATATTAATGAATTATCCTTTGATATATTTAAATAGGGTTCTTGGTAAAGGATTATTGACAGAGGAAGAAAAAGAGATTTTGAATATTGATTGAAATCATAGTTTAAGAAAAAACCAAAAATGGCCAAACCCAATTTAACAAAAAATAATAAAAATGTCCAAACTAAGCCGCTTTTCTAGGGGTGCGTAAAAATTGGCTAGGGGTGCGTAGATTTTGACAAGGGTGCGTAAAATCACATCAGGGGTGCGTAATTGTATTAAAATAGGTTACACAACCCATTGAATTTTAGAGATTTGAAATATTTTTTCAAATCTTTATTTTATTTGGTATAATTATATTAATATATCGCTAAAGAGATTGATTCAATACATTGATTACATAAATCTATTAATTGATTTTATAATGAATTTTGTGGATTTATCATTTTCTTTTTATTACTTTGAAGGAGTTAAAGAATGAAATCTAAAATGAAAAAAATACTAGAAACGTTACATCGCTATAATGTTGAACATATGGCAAAACTCAACTATGGATTGGACGAAAATATAGTTTATGATGCTTTGGTTATAGCGCCAGGTTGGAAACCAACAAGCATTATCGAAGATGATAGTTTTAAAATCACAGTCCTTGCAACACATTCATATATATCTGGCTATTTAGTGGAAAGAGCCGGTTTGAAAATCGCTTGGGTTCAAATTGCGTCAGGGGCTCCTAATTTGTTGGACCATTTAACTTTATGTGCTGAACTTAAGTTCAATAAGTTAATATTTGTAGGTGCAGTAGGTAGTCTCACAGATAAGTTTCATGTAGGTGATATTTGTACACCTTCATTCAGTATTGCTGGTGTATATGCTAATGCTTATTTAGAGGAAAACATCCATGACTACATTCCGTTTCAAGAAGTATATCCAAATAAGCCTTTCATAGATAAAGTGATTCAAATGGCTAAAACTAAAAGTATAAACCTAAATAAAGCATCAGTATTTTGCACTGATTCTATTGCTCTTGAATATTATCATCTTGAGGAAATCAAAAAATTTAACACAGATTTGATTGAAATGGAAACGAGTACGTTTTACTTATTAGCTGATTTATTAGAAGTCCCAGCAATCGCCTTATTAGTAGTATCAGATAATTCTGCTGCAGGGCATCCTTTAGTTGGAAGAGACGAAAAATTACAATCCAAATATAATTATGGAAGAAAAGTCATTATCCCACACTTAATATATCAGATAGCGAATTCAAAATAGTTATCTCTACAATGAGACATAAGCAACTTATAGTGTATTAAAAATGGCTTATTAGATAAGAGGTATATTCTTATGTTTGAAACTTGGAATAAACACAAGATTAGTAATCTATCTCAAATAGATATTGAACAGTGGTTCAATGTGCTTAATCACGGTCTTGAAGAAGATAGAGGATATGATTTATCAGATCCCAACATAGAAAGTATTAGAGCGGGTATTAAAAAGGATTATATTGATTATTTAAAAAGTTGTGGAAATAATCAAAACTTATATGCTTACTATATTTTACGAGATGATGGAAAGATTATATCTGTTTGTAGAATAGTGATTGTTGATGGTAATTACCATCTAGAAGGTCTAGAAACACACAGAAACTATTATCAAAAAGGTTATGCAAGTAAGTTATTAAACAAAGTTTTGTATGAATTAAAAAGAGACAATATAAAAAACATCTATTCCATTGTTAAAAATCATAACCATAAGTCATTAAACTTTCATTATAAAAACGGATTTAGTGTAGAAGATAAGGATGATGTAGATACTAAATTTGTCCTAAATGTTGAGGGTCAAATAAGAAAAGAGTTGTTTGATAACTGGGCGAGTAACTATAATAAGAGTGTGATTAAATCAGAACAAGAAGAAACATATCCATTTGCTGGATACTCTAAAGTCAAATATCAAATCATTGATATTGTTACGAAAAGGTCATTTGCACATATTCTTGATATGGGTGTGGGGACCGGAGAAATCACGAGTCCTTTATACAATTTAGGATATAGAGTAACAGGTGTGGATTTATCAGAAAAGATGATAGATATAGCCAAAAAGAAATTGCCTAATGCAATATTCATATGTGATACTTTCCAAAATTCTTTAACAAAACTGAATGTTCAGTATGATTTCATCATATTCAATTATTCGATTCATCACCTTGATTATCAAAGTCAAATAGACTTGCTTCTAAAAATTAATGAGAACCTAAGTAATCAAGGAAGAATTATCATAGGTGATGTATCAACAGTAAATACACTAGATATGAATAAACTACATGAAAAGTATGATTCTATTTGGGATGATGAAGAGTATTATCCAATACTAGATATTTATCAAAAAAGTGATTTAAAGAATTATTACAAAATTTCTTATAACAAAATAAACGAAGTAGCTGGATTGTTTGAGTTATTAAAAATATGAACTTATAGCATCATTTATAGTAAACTTAGTATAGAGGTTGTAGTAAAGTTAGTCTAGAGGTTATCAAAAACAGTGATAAAGTCCATAATGACAAGACAAGGATTTTCAGCTAAAGCCATTAAAGGCACAAGAGAAAATCTCTTAACTGAATTTCCATTACCAGCGATTGCAAATGTTTTAACAGAAGATAGTTTACAACATTATGTTGTAATCCATAAGATTGATAAAAAGAAAGTGCTTATTGCAGATCCAGCTAAAGGATTGAGAAAATTATCATTTGATGAGTTTGCAGGCATGTGGACTGGATATTTAATTGTATTAAAACCTTCAGAAGTCTTTGAAAAGAAAAATGAGATGAAGGGCGTTTTCACAAGATTTTTTAAGATGCTTATTCCACAAAAACATCTCATGATAAATGTATTTTTGATGAGTATTGTCTTAACTATTTTTGGCATCATCAGCTCTTTTTATTTTAAATTTTTAATGGATGAAATTATTCCATTTGGATTAGAGAAAACACTACATGTCGTTTCGATTGCGTTTGTCGGATTATATTTACTTAGAATTATTTTAAATGCATTTAGAAGTCATCTTTTAATGTATTTATCGATTAGATTAGATATACCTTTGATGCTTGGATATTATGGCCATGTGACAAAACTACCACTTAAGTTCTTTTCAACGAGGCAAATAGGAGAAATCACATCTAGATTTCAAGATGCAGGTGTGATTAAAGATACGGTCAGTGGTGCACTATTTTAAGTTTAAAGTCTACACTGTACTGATTAACCACTCTATCAACTCCTTTGTATTATTATACTATATTTAATATCATGAGGGAGGAGGAACGTGTCCCACTTTTTCATAGCAGTGCATGATTTATATTAGTCTAAATCATCGTACAAAAAAAATATGAACTTTTAGCATTATTTATAGTAAAGTTAGTCTATAGGTTGTAGTAAAGTTAGTATAGAGGTTATCAAAAACAGTGATAAAGTCCATAATGACAAGACAGAGACATTACAAGGAATCTATTCTGACAATATGGAACTCGAATACATGACTTTGAGTCAATTGTTGAGTGAGGGTAGAAATTTAGGAATAAATGTTGTATTTGAATTTTATCATACTGCAACTGATACAGGTACTGTGTCATTTGAATATAGAAATTCCTCAAACTTCATATCCAGTAGAAATTATATGTCCATGAAATATCAGAATAACGAATATTTTAATCCAACATTTTTAAACGAATATGCTTTTGGTACTATTTCTTATATGAATGATTTGCATGAATTTTTATTAACAGTTGATGAATATGTAAGAATGGAATCAATACCACCATTATTGTGGTGACAATAAAATGCTAACAGGAGTTTTTTCTATGAGAATTAAAGCTTTTATAATTGATTTAATAATTGGTTTTGTAATTTTATTTAGTATATTCAAATTATTTCCAGTATACTATGATAGTTATCTGCACTATTTGGATTTGTATAACACCATTGATCAATCTGAGGAATTATTAAGATCAGCTTATTGGTATCATTCAATTAGTTTTTTAATTATTTCGGTTAGTATTATAATCTATGTTATACTTTCACTACTAAGTGGATTATTACTGAAATATAATGATAAAAAATTTATTGGGAAATATTTAATTGTATCAATACTTTTATTAGTGATAACAACAGTTAGCACCTACTTATTTGGTAGTTTCATTGTTGGTCATAAACTATTATTGTTTTTCAATATATCAATCTCAATATGTTTGGTAATATCTTATTCACTGCTTAGTTATTTCAACAATAAAAAAACCATAGCATAATTAAGTCTAAAATACCAAATCTTTATTCCAGGGTGTTAGAATAGTATATTAGACATAAAAAATAAGAAACCGAATATGTTTAAGAGTAGGGCGGTATCGTCTTGCTCTTTTTTTGTGAATATTTTAGAATAATAAGTACAATACTTAATTTGACAAATCACTAATAAAAGCAACTCCGTCTTAAAAAAAGCAAAACTCCGTTGGAAATAGAGTAAAACTCCGTCGAACACGGACGATTTTAGAGTAAAACTCCGTAATGACAAGACATCAGTACTATTTAAGTTTATTCCTATTCAAAAAACAGGGTTAACGCCTTTGTTTAGCGAACTATAGGAATAGACTTTTTTTATTATCTAGTGATAAACTAACATTTCGGACAGTATTTTGGACAATTATAATTGGACAAATCGTTCTGGGATTTGAGGGGATTTAGAATTTGCTGATTTTGCCAAAAACCGTGGAGTTGAGGGGATTTAAACTTTACACCCTAAATAATGATTTAAGACCGCCATTAAGCGGTCTTTATTTTTTTGAGTATATAATTTGTCCTAATATAAGTCGATTTGACTGTCCAATTTGTGTCCTGTTTTTTCATAGCAGAGCAGTGCTGAGGAATCCTTGCTGTTTGTCACGGATGGTCTTACAGGGATTAAAGATGCGATCTCAAATGTGTTCCCTAAAGCTAAACACCAATCATGCTGGGTTCATTTGGCTAGAAATGTAAGTCATGCTGTAAGAGTGAAAGATAGATCTGAAGTGTTAAATGATCTAAAGACGGTCTACACTCAAGAGTCAGTGGAAGCTGCTGAAGAAAAACTTGATACATTCATACAAACGTGGCATAAGAAATATCCTAAAGTAACAGAAAGATTCAAGAATAATCCATCTCTATTTACCTTTTTGTCTTTCCCAAAACCGATTAGGGCGTCAATCTATACGACCAATCTGATTGAGGGTTTCAATAAGCATTTGAAACGTTATACAAAGCGTAAGGAACAGTTTCCCAATGAGGATTCACTCATCAGATTCATCGGTACTTATGCAGGTGACTACAATCAAAGATTCCAAATGAGAATCCATAAGGGATTTAAGCTTGTCACTGCAGAACTGAATGAAATGTTCAATTAAGCATCGCGCTCAAAAATCTAAAAGCACTAAAGAGAGTTCTTAATACTTTAATTCAATTCATTTACACAAAATTCTTGACACTACCCTTAGAATTCGCTTATACTAATAGAGATACATAAATATACTCACACCCAAAATGAGATGAGGTGCTTTCTCATGAATACGATTGAACTTTTTAACTTCTACTATTTTTTATATATAGGTATACTCATATGTATGACGTTTGTTATTTCTCTATTTTTGGATAACCAATCCTTAAGATTTAAAAAAGGATTTATTCTTGGTTTAATCATCTTCAATTTTGTCATTCATTTTTTGAAGATATTCATTTATCCATATACACTTATAGATCATGTATGGACAAAGGTCACTTTTGAAAATATTTCAGCTGCGACGATTTTACTTTTTCCATATTTATATGTATCAAAAAACAAAACATTAAAAGACTATATGATCATCATTGGTCTTTCTGCAGGCCTCATACCTCTGATTTATCCAGCAGATGCTATGTCAACAATGTTTAATGGCACGATTCATATTGGTGAAAGACCTGTATTTATGCTAGAAAACATAAGGTTTTATACAGCACATTATATATTGTTCTTAGTCGCATTTTTAATGCTAAGATATAAAATCCATATCGTCTCATTTAAAAGAGCTCTAAAAATACCCTTGATATTTATCGGTGTTTTAGTGTTATTATTCATCAATGAACTTTTGATTACATACTTTGGTGGTGTCCCTTTTGAGGATCTCTTTGATCCTAATAAAAGAAATCCATCCATGATTTTTGGTATCAAGGATGGATATGAAGAAATTAGTGTGCTTTTAAAGGTGTTTGTCCCAAAATTTATGGAAATAACTCACCCAGTTTACGGATTTACTTTTTTAGTACCAGTCATATGGTTAATGATACCACTTTATATTTATGGAAGTATGATTATCATTTTGTTTTATGTGATTATAGATAGGAAAAATCTTATAACCTGGATAAAAAAGTTGCTCTGCTATGAAAAAACAGGACACATATCCCCCCTCTAAGTTTTAAAAAAGAGGATATAATTACTAATCTTAAATATATTATATCAAATGTTTAACTTGTTTTATATAGACTCATTGATATTTATTTAATTCCATTCATCATTCTATATTCTACAGGACTTAAGTAATTCAGTTTCCAAGATGGTATATTTGATCCTTGTCCGAGAATGATTATCTTTATACAATTCCTTTTTTAATTATCCGCGTTATCAACTAGCTAGTATAAATTGATTGAGAAGTAAGAATCATCATATTATGCAAATACGGCGATCTAATTGTGACTTGCGTATTAGTTTAGCTAAATTTCAGCTTTCTATTTACTCAGTCTTGAAACTGTTTTCTGATTATTTCAACATTGGAGGTAATCGAAACATTATATTTATCGATGATCATTGGTGGTGCAATCTATCAGCATACTTGACAAAATCCAATAAATTAAGTAAACTTTCAGTAATATTAAAAAGAAAGGCGGGAAAATTATGAAATTATTTCTTCAAATGTCTCCATTGGCAAATGCCAAGGCACAATGTATTTGCAGTCAATTTTTGATTGTCTAAAAAAATTAAACATTTTGAAAGGAGAAATAATGGAAACAATAGTATCCGCTTTATTAGTTTTTGTCTCTACATCAATTGACTACT
>JBAYZV010000014.1:0-20926 GCA_041672325.1 Candidatus Izemoplasmatales bacterium | reverse complement strand
GAAAATTTTATTTACTAAGTTTAAAGGTAATTGTTTATTGAAGAATAATTCGTGAGCTTTTTTAGCTTGCATGACTAACATATACAATCCATTAATAGATCTAATGTTAAGATTCTCTGCTTTGATTAAAAGCTTAGTTCTTAGAGGATTGTATATTAAGTCTATTACTAATTCGAGATTCATAAATTTTTCGAGACAAATCAATAAATCGTCATCATTATGAGGATACATTCCAACTGGAGTAGTATTAATAATTATGTCATAACTACTATACTTTTCGTAATTTGAAAACAAATCATCAAAGTCTGTTTTTATAGTTCTGCATAGTCTAACAATCTTTTTAGCTTTTTGCCGCTTAACGGCTAAAACAATAGTGTTTGAGACAGAACCATTTCCTAGTATAAGAATTTTTTTGTTATACATATCTAGCTTATAAAAATTTAATAAACCTATAAACCCATAATAATCTGTATTGTAACCACGATAAACATTGCCATCTAAAATCGCAGTGTTTACAGAGTTTGTAATCTGGGCTATTTCATCCAAAGAGTCTAAATGATTTATAATTTCAGTTTTATACGGAATAGTGATATTAAAACCTTTTAGTTGTTTTTTGTCTAAGAAATCTTTAAGATCACTTACATTAAATAATTCATAAGACAAATTTCCAAATGCATTATGAATTTCTTTTGAAAAACTATGACTGAGGTTTTTTCCTATTAAGCCATACATTATAAAAACCAACTATACTTTTTGTCAAATAATATCAAATCAAGAATGGCGAAGTTTAAAACTGCGGTAACAACTTGTGCAGCGCGTGTTACAATTTGAGGATCATGTCTTCCCTTAATGTTTAATTCAACATTTTCTTTAGTGTCCAAGTTTACGGATTTTTGTGTTTTTCTAATTGAAGATGTTGGTTTTACAGCAAGTCGAAGTATAATTGGTCTCCCGGTTGATAAACCACCAAGAATACCACCATTGTTATTTGACAAAAATTCTACTTCTTTTTTGTCATTATATTGATACTGATCATTTGCTTCAGAACCATTAAGTCTAGCTAAATTAAAGCCTTCTCCAAATTCAATTCCTTTAATTGCAGGAATGGAGAATAAAAGACTTGATAAGTAACCTTCTATCGATAAGAACAATGGCTCTCCAATGCCAATCGGTAAGTTGATAATAGTAGATTCAATTGTTCCGCCTACAGAGTCTTCATCTTTAGTAGCTTTTTTTATTATATCTTCCATTTTGCTTAGAATTCCAGTATTAATTAATGGAAAATCAAACAGGTTAAGTCTTTTCAATAATTCTACATCTATTTCATTTTTATCAAAAGAATTATCATAAACATTTTTTATACTTTCTATATGTGAAGCAATAAAAATATCTCTTTTCTCCAGTATTTGTTGGCATATAGACCCAACTATTATCCATAATACAGTTATTCTTCCTGAAAAGATGCCACCTCCAGATTTATCATTGTTGTTGAAATACTTAATATATGCCGGATAATCCGAGTGACTTGGTCTTGGTACATAGTTGAGATTATCGTAATCAGTTTTCAAAATATCTTTATTCGGAATTAAGAATGTTAAAGCTGCACCTGTTGTAACATTATTCTTAAAACCAGATACTATTTTATAGTTGTCTTTTTCTACTCTTGAAGTTGAAAAAACTCCATCAGGACGTCTTTTAGAAAGATTTAAATCTAATAGTTTAAAGTCAATTTCTAATCCAGCAGGTATTTGATCAATTACAACACCTAAGTATTCGCCATGTGACTCACCAAAAAAAGTTATTTTTATGTTATTTCCGATAGTATTCATTATATCAACTCCATTATAAGTCTTTTATTTGTGTTTTTTGTAAATAGGCTTTTCCAATTTCATTTACTAAAACTAAATTTATTTCGTTTGTTTTTATTTTTTTATCTTTTTTAATATAAGGTATTAAATCCTTTTTTTTCGCTTTATCAGATGTTGGAAGAGAAAACTTTTTCAATACGCTGATTAACTCATCTTTCAAATTAGAAGAAACAACTTGAATCATACCTAACGATATAGCTTCACCGTGTAAATATTTTTCATAATTATAATAAGACTCATAAGCGTGTCCAAAAGTATGCCCAAAATTCAAGATATTTCTTTCATTTTTATCAAACTCATCAATCTCTACATAATATTTTTTAATCTTTAAACAATCATATATTAATTTATCTAAATGATTTCTAACGTTATTAGTGCATATGAAATCAAATAAGTCTCGAGAATTAATCATTGCATATTTAATCATTTCAGCCATACCATTATTAAAGTGTCTTTCTGGAAGGGTTTGTAGTGATGACGGATCAATTAATACCATTGACGGTGGATAAATTGTTCCAACTGCGTTCTTAATATTATTAGCGTTTATAGCAACTTTTCCGCCGACTGATGAATCTATTTGCGATAACAATGTTGTAGGAATTTGGATGAATTTAACGCCTCGATATAAAGTTGAACATACAAAACCAACTAAATCGCCAGTTACTCCACCACCAAGAGCAATAATTGTAGTATCTTTAGTTACATCATGTTTTAGAAGTAAATTTAGTATCCTTGTATATTCTAAAAAAGACTTTGAACCTTCACCCTCAGGAAAATTAATAAATATAGAGCTGGATAATTTACTAACGACTTTATTGACAATCGTTTTTGGAATATTATCATCAGAAATTATCACATACTTTTCTGATATGTCAATAAAGTCTTCAATATGATCTAATAGGTTGTTTTCTATATATATATCATATTTTAATTTACTTGAATTTATAGTTAATTTCATTTTATCACCTATAAGTATTCTATCTTTATACCTAGAGATTGAAGATCGTCAAAAAACTCTGGATAAGATTTATTTATCGCTTCTGCTCTGTTTATTATTAGTGGACCTTCAGCCCTTAATGCAGCTATAGCTATTGACATGACCATTCTATGGTCATTGTAAGAATCAAAGTTATTACTTAAGAAATAACTCTCGCCATTTACTTGATAACTATCGTTGTTAATTATGGTATTAACCCCTAAAAGATTAAGGATTTGATTAATTGCTGAAAGTCTATCTGTTTCTTTAAACCTTAATCTTTTTCCGTTATTTATATTAGTTATTCCTTTTGATAAACCACCTAATATAGATAAAATGGGAGCTATGTCAGGATACTGACTTACGTCAATTTCTATACCAGTAGTTTCGCTTTTTATAAATCGCAGACTAGTTTTTTCTTTTAAAACTTTACCATTCATTTCCTTAATGATGTCAATAATCTTAGAATCAGGCTGTAAAGAATCTTTGTTTATATTCATGATTTTAACGTCACCATTAATTATTCCAGCAACCGCAAAGAATGCTAGTTGTGAAAAATCTGATTCAACTTTATAATCATAAGGTTTATATTGTTGATTTCCCTTAATATAATAAACATTATTTCTTGTAATTATCTTAATACCAAAATGATTCATCACCTTAATCGTCATATCAACATATTTTTTTGATTCTAAATTGCCAATTATCCTAATAGTTGAATTTTCTTTTTTTAAAGGTAATGTAAATAAAAGTCCACTTATAAACTGAGAACTTACATCTCCAAAAACTTTATAGTTATTTGCTGGGAGTTCGTTTTTTACAAATAATTTATTATTAACATTTTCAAAAATCATTTTATTGTCTTTAAATATTTCTTCGTATATAGATAAAGGCCTTCTAAGTAGTGATGATTTTCCTGTGAAAACAATACCTTTATTATTTGAAAAAATTGGTAAAAGAAATCTAAGTGTTGATCCAGATTCTTTACAATCAATAACTTCATCTCCAAAAAAAGACAAATTACCATTTCCATTTACTTCCAAAGCATTTTCTAACTTGTTAATTCTTACTCCCAATGTTTTAAAAGCGTTAATAGTAGCTTTAATATCATCTGAGAAACTTACGTTTCTAATGACTGATTTACCCTTAGCTAAAGAAGCGCAGATAATTGCTCTGTGCAATAATGATTTTGATGGAGGGACAGAAATCTGCCCCTTTGCAAATCCAGGATAAATCTTTACAATCACTTCTTTTCACCCTCAAATCTTTCGTTATGAAGCTTTTTAGCATTAGACATAAGAGATGAGAGAGTAACAACATCATCGTTATCTATAGCTATTTTGAATTTATGAAGTTGTGTTTCAAAATCAGTTATTTTTTTAATTAATGCTTTTTTATTTGTTAAAAATAAAGTTTTCCATAAATCGATGTTTATGTTAGCGATTCTGGTTAAATCTCGATAAGAATCACCAGTAAAATGGCTCAAATTTAGAACACCATCCCAAGCATTAACTAAAGCCAAAGATAATAAATGAGTTAATTGAGAACTATAAGCTATTAATTCATCATGTTCTTTTTCTGATACAAAAGAAATATTTTTGAAATTCATTTCAATCGCTAAATTATAAGCTAGATCTACATTTTTTTGCAAGTTTTTTAAGTTTTTTATAATTGTATAATTACCATTTTTAAAAATATGTGCATTGGAATTTTTTACTCCCGGCAATTCCTTACCTGCAATAGGATGAGTATATATAATATCAAAACGATTAAACTCCATTTTATTAATTTCATTTATTAGATATGTTTTAATTCCAGAAACCTCTATAAACAATGTATTATCATTGATTAAACTATGAAAATTTTTAAAAAAGTCAATAATTAATTCTGGATACAAACAAATATATATTAGATTATTATCTCTTAGAAAGAGTTCTAAATTATCATAACTTTTATGGATAATTTTATTATTTATTGCATATGACAATGCTTGAGAATCAATATCATAAGCCGTTATTGTATGATGATTATTTAATGATTTGGCAATTGTACCACCAATCAAACCAAGCCCTATTATCCCTATTTTCATATCTTACTCCTTTAACATAAAGTAATTTTATCACAAATAGAGATAAAAGTGTTAGTGTGGAAATAAATGTGCTCAAAAAATCCTTGTTTTCTGCCAATTCATATCTAAAATTGCTGATTTTATGTTATAATTATCATGGAATATTAGGAGGATTAAAAATGTATACTGATATAGAAGTATTTGATCACGCAGATAAAGTTTTAAGTAGACTGAACCCTGGAATTTTTTTGAACACTAAATATGACAATAAAATTAACACAATGATTATTGGTTGGGGTGGTATAACGGTAATTTGGGGTAGACCAATATTTATTGTTCTAGTTAGAGATTCACGTGCTACATATGATTTAATTGAAGCTAGTAACGAATTTACAATTAGCGTTCCCTTAAACCATACTATGAAAGATGAAATTTCTATATGTGGAACTAAATCTTTACGAGATCTAGATAAATTTAAAGAGTGTAATTTTACGCCTATAAAAGGAAGAAAGATTGATACTCCAATAATAGCTGAAATGGACTTGCATTATGAATGTAAAGTTATTTATAAACAAACATTAAATCAAGATATAGTTTTACCAATAGTAAAAAACAGATACTATAACAACAGTGCTAATCACACTGTATATTATGGAGAGATTGTTGATCAATATCTTTATAAGAAGGAGTAATAAATGGGAAAAATACTAGATGGATCTGCTTTAGCTAAAAAAATTAGAGCTAGAGTAAAGATAGAAACAGAAGAATTAGTAAAAAAATATAATATCCAACCGCATTTAGTTGTTGTCCTTGTTGGTGCGGACCCTGCCAGTGAAACTTATGTTAAATTTAAAGAAAAAGCATGTGTCCAAGTGGGAATAAAATCAACAGTTATAAACAAACCCGGCGATATATCTGAAAATGATTTGTTAACTGTTATAAACGATTTGAATAAAGATAAAGAAGTACATGGCATTTTATTGCAATTACCTATTCCTAAACACATTAATTCAGAACGCATAATTAATGCAATAAATCCAAAAAAGGATGTTGATGGATTCGCCGATGAAAACGTGGCAAAACTTAGCAAAAATCAAGATTCATTAGTGCCTTGTACTCCATTAGGAATTATAAGAATGATAGAAGAGTATAATATTAAAACTCAAGGAGAGCATTGTGTTATTATTGGTAGAAGTCAAATAGTTGGTAAACCAATGGCTCAATTGATGTTGCAAAAGAATTCGACTGTTACAATCTGTCATTCAAAGACAAAAAATATTAAAGAAATTACTAAACAAGCTGATATTCTGATAGCTGCGGTTGGCAAACCACATATGATAGATGAAACTTACGTAAAAGATGGAGCTGTTGTAATTGATGTAGGGGTTTCTAGAGTAAACGGAAAAATCTACGGGGATGTTGTGTTTGAAAAGGTTGAACCAATATCCAGTTATATAACACCAATGCCTGGTGGGACAGGGCCAATGACTATAGCATGTTTATTAGAAAACACTTTAAAATGTTATTTGGATTTAGTTGGACATAATCATGATTGATAGATACTCTAGACCAAAAATGAAAAAGATTTGGTCAGATAATTCAAAGTTTGATGTTTTTTTAGATATAGAAATCTTGAACGCTGAAGCTTTAAATCATTTAGGTATAATAAATGATGAGGAATTATTGCTAATTAAAAATAATGCAAAGTATTCCCTCAAAAGAGTTAAAGAGTTAGAAAAAGATACTAAACATGATGTTATTGCTTTTACTAGAGCAGTTTCTGAAAGCTTAGGTCCAGAAAAAAGGTTTATTCATTATGGATTGACTTCGACTGATTTAGTAGATACTGCTAATGGGGTTTTACTAAAAAAGGCAAATAAAATTATAAAACAAGACATATTAGATTTTTTAAAAGTCCTTAAAACAAAAGCTTATGAATATAAAGAAACTTTTTGTATTGGTAGAACTCATGGTATTCATGCAGATATTACAGTTTTTGGACTTAAATTTGCTTTATGGTATGACGAATTATTAAGAAACTACCATCGTTTTATAAAAGCGAGTAAAGAAATAGCAGTTGGTAAAATTAGCGGAGCCGTTGGTAATTACGCATTTACAGATACAGAAATTGAACGATATGTGTGCCGAAGTTTAGGGATAGATACAGTAAACATTTCTACACAAACTTTGCAGAGAGATAGACATGCAAATTACTTAAGTAGTTTAGTATTATTAGCTTCAACATTGGAAAAAATAGCGTTAGAAATAAGACATCTTCAGAGAACAGAGGTAAATGAAGTTAGAGAACCGTTTTCTATGAATCAAAAAGGTTCATCAGCGATGCCCCATAAAAAGAATCCTATTGTAAGCGAAAATATAACCGGAATAACTAGAGTTTTAAGAGGCTACATGTTATCAGCTTTTGAAGATATCCCTTTATGGCACGAACGCGATATTAGTCATTCTTCTGTAGAAAGAATTATTTTACCGGATTCCACAGTTTTAATTGATTATATGTTTAATCGTTACATACAAGTTATTAAAAATTTAAATGTTTATCCGGAAAATATGTTAAAAAATATTTTTTTAACAAAAGGGATTATATTTTCTCAAAGAGTTTTAACTAAATTACTTGATAAGAAAGTTTCTCGTGAAGCAGCTTATGATAAGGTTCAAATTTTAGCTAATAAAGCTTATGAAGAACAAAAAGATTTCATTGAATTAATAAAAGAAGATGAGTTTATTAAAACTCAACTTGAGAAAGATGAAATAAAAGAATTATTCGATTTAGATTTTTATAAAATAAAAGTAGATTATATTTATAAAAAAGTTTTTAGCACAAAAATATTGAATGATTAATTAAAGGAGAAAAATAATGACAGAAAGAAAAAAATTATATCGCGATACAGAAAACCAAAAAATATTTGGAGTTTGTTCTGGTTTTTCTGATTATTTTGATTTGGATGTTACATTAATCAGAGTCTTGTGGTTATTGGCTATTTTATTTGCGGGCACAGGATTTTTACTTTATATCATTCTGGCTATTGTTATTGAACCCAAAAAAGTAGTTATGGCTAAAGAAAAGAATGAGAAAAAAGTAGTTGATGACAGTGATGATCCATTCGCTAAGTTTGATAAATAATTCTGTTTAATCAAAAAGACTGAAAGCTTTATGCTTTTGGTCTTTTTTTACGTTTATTTTACATAATTTTACATAATTATGATTTTTAGAAAAATGTAAATCAGTTAATATATAAGCGAAATTAAAAAAAGGAGAAAAAAATGAAAAAATTAGTCTTATTATTAATGGTTTTATTATCTGTAACATTAGTTTCTTGTGGTAATACTGCAACATGGGATTCATCAAGTAAAATAACTTTATATACTCGAGATACTTCTAGTGGAACTAGAGCAGGTTTTATGAGTGGAATTGACTACGCTGAAGCAGCTGAAGATGACAGTAAACTTTCTGCAGGTTTTGTTACCAAAGACAATACTGGAATTCTTACATCTATAAAGACAGATGAATATGGAATTGGTTATATATCATTAGC
Organism: Candidatus Izemoplasmatales bacterium; assembly: GCA_041672325.1. Taxonomy (GTDB): domain Bacteria; phylum Bacillota_I; class Bacilli_A; order Izemoplasmatales; family Hujiaoplasmataceae; genus UBA2289. The sequence continues at coordinate 12,460 of JBAYZV010000014.1, read as the reverse complement.
TAGTTTAGATGATGAAGTTAAGGGTTTAAAGTTTAATGATGTCGAACCTAATGTAGCTAATGTTATAAACGATACATATAAATTAAAAAGACCTTTTAATTATGTAACAAGAGCCCTAGATGATTTTGAGAACGATCGAGAAAAGGAAATAACACTGGCTTTTATTGCTTTTTTACATACCACTGATGGAGCTGATATTATAACAAACGAAGGAGCGATTTCATTACCAAGTAGCCAATCATGGGATGATATCAAAAGTGATTATGATATTTGTTCTTTGGATAACAGTGATATAACAATTAAATTTGGTGGTTCAGATTCAATTGAAAAGATTGCGTTAGCATTAACTGCAGCATTTTCTCCAAAGTGTGGAAATTTTATTCCTGAACATGATCACACTGGATCTTCGGATGGTTTTAAAAGGACACAAGGCACTGAAAAAGATAGTGCTAATTATAAACATATTGGTTTTGCATCAAGACCGTTTAAAGAAACAGAAAAAGGGACAGATGATACACAAGGACAACTTGCTTGGGATGCTATAGTGGCAATAGTACATTTAGATAATCAACTTGATAATGTTACTGCAGAAGATTTGAAAAAGATCTATCGTGGTGATTATGGAATTTGGACGGATTTATTAGGATAACGAACTATTAAATATTATTGATTTAGCAAATGCCCTGTATAAATATAAGGGCATTTCTAAAATAATTGGGGGACCTCATGAGTAGCAAAAATGAATGGTTGACATCATTAAAGCAACCTCTAAATTTAAAAAAGAAAAAAGGTTTAATAGACTTCGTAATACAGCTTATATTCTTGATATTAACTATTATTTCTGCTTCTTTCATAGTGATAATTATAGTGTTTATAGGAAAAGAAGGCATAAAGCCTTTTATTACAGATAATGGTGGGATTGGGAATGTGGATTTAATTAGATTTCTTACAGGTAACGAATGGTTAAAAGGTACTGCATTTAAATCTAATTTATACAGCGTTGGTTTTGCGATAATTAACACTTTATATATATCATTATTGGCTCTATTAATAGCGATGCCAATAGGTGTCTTAACAGCTCTTTTTATAGCCAAAATCGCTTCAAAAAAATTGAGTGCCATAATGCGTACAATTATTGAGTTATTAGCAGCTGTACCATCGATAGTATACGGTTTGTTTGGAAGTGGACTGATTTTAGTTTTTGTTTATAATTTGGCTAAAATCTTTGGTGTTCAATCTCAAGGTGGAAATTCAGTTCTTGCGACAATTTTAGTTTTAGCTATGATGATTTTACCTACAATTACAGCGCTATCAGAAGTTGCAATTAGAAGTGTTGGAAAAGAGATTGAAAATGGATCACTAGCTTTAGGTGCTACAAAAACACAAACAAACTTTAAAATAGTTCTAACAAGTGCGAAATCAGGTATTTTTTCAGCTGCTATATTAGGAATAGGAAGGGCTTTAGGTGAAGCTACAGCTGTAAGTTTAGTTGCTGGAAATGCACAAAGCGGTCCATCATTAGATTTTTTTAAGACGACATCAACACTTACATCAATCATGTTACAAGGACTTAAAGAAACAGTAGGGCTTGATTATGACATTCGTTTTAGCGTAGGCTTGGTATTAATGGCAGTAATACTATTTTCCAATTTAATATTAAATTATGCAAAGAAGATGGTTGGTAATGTCGATGTCAAATAAAAGGAAAAGAAAAGATTTTGTTTTACAAGCAATTACTTATGCAGCATCATTAATCGGTGTGTTTATTTTATCATTAATAATAATCTTTATTTTTAAAAATGGAGTTGGATTAATCAATTGGGATTTAGTTACTAATGATTATCATGCTCAATATTATAATGGTGGGATAAATGAAATTGAAATTTTTTCTAAAACAGTTAAACCAAGCGAATTATCGGAATCAGATTTTTATTCAAATAAATGGGGACTGGCTTTAACGGATGACATTAATCGTGAAGGCAGAGCGATTGTAGTAGTTTCTTATTTAGCTAATGATTCACCTCTACATGATATGTACGACAAAAACGACCTAGAAAATAATACATTTGCTTTAGAAATAGGAAACATAGTATCATCTATCAAATTTGAAAATAAAGAATCAGCTTTAAGCGTATATGGTGCTGAAAAAATGATTAATGCTCTTGAAAACGAGACAGAGTTTAGAGAAATTGTTTTTTCATCCTTAGGTGGAGGAATCAGAGGCTCATTAATAACCACTCTTTATACAATATTCTTTACTTTAATTTTTGCTCTACCTACTGGTGTTTGTTCTGCATTATATCTGACAGAGTTTGCAAAGAATAATCAATTTACAAGAATAATTCGCGGTATGATTGATATGTTAACCGGAGTTCCAAGTATTATTTTTGGTCTTATGGGTCTGGCAGTGTTTGTTCCGCTAACAATTCGTTATACACCAGCAAGTGGTGCTAATATTTTATCAGGAAGCTTAACTTTAGCGGTCATTCTTCTACCTATAATTATTCGTTCAACTGAAGAATCTTTAAAAATCGTTCCTGACGAATATAGGTTTGCATCTTTAGCTCTAGGAGCTAATAAGACTCAAACAACTTTTAGAGTTGTTTTACCTTCAGCTCTTCCAGGAATTTTAACAGCAACACTACTTGCAATAGGTAGAGTAATTGGAGAAAGCGCAGCACTTATTTTTGCGATTGGAACAGCGGTTAAAGATGAAATTTCAATTTTTGGTAAATCAACAACTTTAGCTGTCCATATTTGGTCTTTAATGACTGATGAACCAGCAAACATAGAATTAGCAAGTACGATTTCTATAATTATTCTAATTATTGTTTTAGTACTAAATCTATTGGTAAAACTATTATCAAAAGCATATCTAAGAAACGCTTAACAGGAGGAAAAAATGGTTAACAATATTTTTACAATAAGTAATTTGAATCTTGAGTATGGCTCTTTTCAAGCGTTAAAACAGATTAGTCTCAATATTGAAAATAAAAAAGTAACAGCTTTGATTGGGCCTTCAGGATGTGGCAAAACATCTTTCTTAAGATGTTTAAACCGCATGAATGATTTAATTAGTGATTGTAAAGTTAGCGGAGATGTTTTATATCATGAAGAAAATATTTATGGAAAAAACTATAATGTTATTTCTTTAAGAACAAAAGTAGGAATGGTTTTTCAAAAACCAAATCCATTCCCAATGTCAATTTATGAAAATATTGCATATGGGCCTAAGTGTCAAGGACTTAAAAACAAAAATGAGTTAAATAGAATTGTTGAAATGTCTTTAAAAAAATCTGCTTTATGGGAAGAGGTTAAAGATCGGTTAAAAAATAGTGCTTTAAGCTTGTCTGGAGGACAGCAACAACGTCTTTGTATAGCTAGAGCGATAGCTATGGAACCAGAAGTGATTTTGATGGACGAACCGACAAGTGCTTTGGATCCAATAGCTACATTAAAAATAGAACAATTAATCAATGATTTAAAAGAAAACTATGCTATAGTTATTGTAACTCATTCTATGCAACAGGCAGCTCGTATATCAGATAACACAGCTTTCTTTCTTATGGGAGAACTTGTGGAATATGATGAAACAGACATAATTTTTTCAACACCAAGTAATTCTAAAACAGAAGAATATATTACTGGGCGTTTTGGTTAAAGCATTGAATAAAAAAGCTATATTAGCTATAATCTAAATGGAGGCTTATGTGACTTATAGAACACAATTCGAAAATGAGTTAGAAGAATTAAAATTAAGTTTAATGAAAATGGGAGATTTAGTTATTAAAAATATCCATCTTTCTTTAAACGCTTTTATGGAAATGGATGTTACACTAGCAAATAAAATAATTCAAGATGATAAATTTGTAAATCAACTAGAATATGAAATAGAAAAAGAATGTATGCATATAATACTAAAAGAACAACCAGTAGCGAAAGATTTACGCTTAATTACAGCGGTTCTGAAAATGATTACAGATTTAGAAAGAATCGGAGATCACGCCGCTGACATTTCTAAATTAACTGTTTTTATGGAGAAGAATAGTAAGATATTTATTTTAAAACAAGTATACAAAATGGCCCAATACAGTGAAGAAATGATTCGAATTGCGCTAGAATCATTTGTTAATCAAGATCAAGAGATTGCTTTAAAAGTAATCGATACTGATGATATAGTAGATGATTACTTTAATGAGGTAAAAAAAGAAGTGGCTAATGCTATAAGACAGAATAACATTGATGCAGATTATGCTTTATATTTGATGATGGTTACAAAGTATTTAGAGAGAATTGGAGATCATGCAGTTAATATTGCTGAATGGGTGATTTTTTCTATAGTAGGTCATCATAGAAAATGAGAGGTTTTGTTATGAAACCATTAATATATTCAGTAGAAGATGATTTAAATATTCAAAATGTCATTAAAATAGCACTTCAAAACTCACAATTTGATATTGTGAGTTTTGCAAATGCAAATGATATGTTTAGTCAACTTGAAGAAGTAATTCCCGATTTGTTTTTACTTGATATTATGCTACCAGATATGGATGGTTTAGAGATTATTAAAAAACTTAAAAAGTATGATAAATATAAGCAATTACCAATAATGATTATTTCTGCTAAAACGACTGAAATTGATCGAGTCATAGGGATTGACTTAGGAGCTGATGACTATTTAATCAAACCTTTTGGCGTTCTTGAATTGGTTTCTAGAGTCAAAGCTTTGCTGAGAAGAAAAACTTCAATTGTTGAGGATAACATAATAAATTTAAGCGGTTTATATCTAAATAAAAAAGAATATAAAGTTACATACAATGAAAAAGAAATTGTTTTTACAAAAAAACAATTTGAACTATTAAAATACTTGATGAATAATGCAAACAGATTATTAACAAGAGATGAAATTTTAAATAATGTTTGGGGATATGATTTTGTAGGAGAAACTAGAACTTTAGATGTTCATATTAAAGAAATTAGGAGAAAACTTGAATTATCTGGTATAGATAAGAAAAAAATTGAAACTATTCGAGGAATCGGATATAAGTTTGTCCTATGAAAAGAAGAATAAGTTTTGAGTTTATAATATTGATAATAACTGCTTTTGTTGTTTTTACTGTTGGGGTAACATTTATTGTTAAAGACACTATAAATAAAACTACTGAGTTGAATTTAGAAAAGTATTTAACAATAATAACCATAGATAATGAAACTCTATCTGAAAGTGAAATTATCGAAAAATATAAAAATTTATCAGATTATTTAAGACTAACTTTCATTGATTCTGATGGTAAAGTTATTTCAGATTCTTTGGCAGAAAACTTGGATAATCATTTAGATAGACCAGAAATATTAAATATAGGCGATGTATATACTCGATATTCCGATACTCTTCGTATCGATATGATGTATTTAGCTACACAGTTAAGTGATGGCGGTTACTTGCGTGTCGCTATTCCAGTAACTTCATTTCTAGGGTTTTTAAATGATTTTGTTGCATTGTCTTTAGTGATTGGTTCAATAATTATTATTCTATCAATAATCATTAGCAACTATTTGATTAAACAAAGTTTAAAACCTCTTAAGGATATTAATAATATCTTAGTTAGAATTAATAAAGGGGAATATCAAGAAATTCTACCTATAATAAAATACGAAGAAGTTAATGAGTTAATTAAAGAGATTAATAAGATAAATAAAAATATTTCTGATAATATTACCTCACTAAAATTAGAAAAACAAAAAGCAGATTTTTTACTTAATCATATGAATCAAGGTATTTGCGTTCTTGACGAAAACCTAAAAATAGTATTATTAAACAGTTATCTTAGAGACTTATATAATTTTAATATAAATTATAACATCAACAAAGACTATCGTTTTCTTTTCCGAGATGAAGAAATCCAAAAGAAAATTCAAAATGCATATGATACCAGAAGTGACGATGTTTTAGTTGTTTTCGTAAAAGACAAATATTATTCAGTCGCAATCATATACTCTGAAAAAGACTGGAGTTTTTGTTCTAGTTTAATTTTAATTTACTCAGATATTACATCTTTAAAAAATATAGAAAAATTAAAAAGAGATTTTTTTATTAATGCTTCCCATGAGTTAAAATCACCGCTTACAACAATTATTGGTTCTGCTGATCTAATAACTCAAAAAATAGTTTTAGATGAAGAAACAGTTACTGATTTAGTTAACAGAATCGCTTCAGAAGCAAAAAGAATGAACAATTTGGTTATGGATATGTTAGCTTTATCTGAGTATGAACTTAATAATAATGAAAAACAAAAACGAATTATTGATATAGCAAAAGTGGTAGATGAAGTAGTTAATAATTTATCTGTTCTAGCAAGCAAAAATAATATTAAGATTAACGTTGATGTAAATAAAATGAATATTTACATTAGTTTTGAAGAAGTATATCAGATTTTGAAGAATCTATTAGAAAACGCGATAAAGTATAACAAAGTCAATGGAAATGTTTGGATAAAAACCAAAATTATTGATAAAAATCTTCTTATAAGTGTTAAAGATGATGGGATTGGAATACCGACATCTGACATACACCGAGTTTTTGAAAGGTTTTATCGAGTTGATAAGGCTCGCAGCAGATCTACTGGCGGTACCGGATTAGGGTTATCTATAGTCAAACATATTGTATTAAACTATAATGGTTACGTTGACTTAAAAAGTAAGGAAGAAGAAGGAACTGAGGTATTAATATATATACCGAAAAAGGAACTAAATATTGATTATGAGGAGATAATATAGTGAAAATAGCTTTTGTTTGTACACATAACAGTTGTCGTAGTATTATGGCAGAGGGGTTTTTGAAGCATTATAATAAAAGCGAGTTTGAAGTTTATTCAGCTGGAACAGAAAAATATAAAGAGCCTAAACCTTTAGCGATTGAAGTGATGGAGGATTTAGGAATAGATATGTCTCATGCAAGCAGTAAACTTCTTAATGATATTCCTAGTGAATTAGATATTTTAATTACAATGGGATGCGGTGTCCAATGCCCATATGTCTCGACACGATATCGTGAAGATTGGGGGATAGAAGACCCTTCTGGCGGAATCAAAAAGGACTTTGAAATTACAAGGGATATAATTCATCAAAAAGTAATAAATTTAATAAAACAAATTAATGAACAATTAATAAAAATAAATTAGATATATCTATATTTCATTTTAATAAAAAGCGATATCATAAAAGTTTCGCTTTTTTTATCGCTTTTTTAAATATTAAACTGTAATGTTTTTTATACAGATTTTATTGTGAAAACCATAGTTTTTTAGGCTTTAAAATTGTATAATATTATTACTAGGAGGGGAGCGTATGGAAGCATATAAATTACATAAGAATATTCTATGCATAGATTTAAAAAGTTTCTATGCATCAGTAGAATGCGCTATATCTGGATTAGATCCTTTTAATACCCCCTTAGTAGTTGCGGACAAGGAACGTGGCGGAGGTTCAATCGTTTTAGCTGTTACACCGTATTTAAAAACCTTAGGTGTACCAAACCGCTGTAGAGTTTATGAACTACCAAAAAACATTGATATAATTTATCGAAAACCAAGAATGGAAAGATACATGGAATATTCATCAAAGATTATTGAAATTTATTTGCAATTTATTTCTGAGGATGATTTATATGTCTATTCAGTTGACGAAGTTTTTATGGACTTTACAGAATATTTAGATTATTACAAAAAAACAGATTATGAAGTTGCCAAGATGATAATGGCAGAAATTTATAAACAAACAAAAATTTATTCTACTTGCGGTATTGGTCCCAACATGTTGATAGCTAAATTAGCTTTGGATATTGAAAGCAAACATTCTCCTGAATTTATTGCCAAATGGACATATGAAGATTTGCCAAATAAATTATGGCCGATTAAACCACTTTCAAAAATGTGGGGCATTGGCCGTAACATGGAAAGAAATCTTAACGATTTAGGAATATATAAGATCGAAGATTTAGCTAAATATGATGTGAAAAAATTAAAGAAAAAATTTGGGGTAATTGGGGAGGAATTATATTATCATACTCATGGTATTGATATGAGCTTAATTCAAGAAAAACTACGTTTAAAACCCGCTAGTAAGAGCTATGGTATAGGACAAACGCTATTTGAAGATTATTACGAACCAGAAATCTACCAAATAATCAGAGAAATGGTTGATGATGTTTGTAGAAGATTACGTATAAGCAAGAAAAAAGCAGCTACAGTGCATTTCGGATTAGGATATAGTAAAGATACTGGTGGAGGATTTGCTAGACAAATGCAACTTCCACAACCATCAAGCAATGAATCCCATATTTTTCATTTGTGTTTGAAAATTATGAAAAAATTTTATAATGATTCACCAATCAGAGTAGTTAGGGTCTCAGTTACTGGGTTAATTGATGATCAAGATTATCAGATAAATTTATTTGAAGATATTCAAACTGTAATGAAAGAAAAACAGGTTTTTCACGCTGTTGATGAAATAAAAGAAAGATTTGGAAAAAACAGTATAAATCGGGCTTCTAGCGAATTAAAATCATCAACAGTAAAAGCGAGAAATGAGTTAGTAGGTGGCCATAATGCCTAGTAATTATATTGATAGGGGAATAATAAAATGGGCAGCTTTTGATGCTTTGATAGGTTATCAGTCGATGCTTAAGGAGATGCAGTATCGGCTGGGTAAAAAGAATAAACCAGTTTTAAGTGATGATGATTACGAAATTTTAAACAGAAGTGTTCAAGAAGCAATAAGTAATAAAAATGAAGTGGAATTAAAATATTATAATGACGGTTATATAAAAACTACTTATGGTATGATAAAAAAATTAGATTTTTTAGAAAAGGTTATTGTATTATCTACTTATGAGAGAATTCCAGCAGATGATATAGTAACAGTTGAGATTATAATATGAATGTTTTAGACCATTAATTCACAAAAGCAGCTAAAAATGTTATAATCTAAATGTGCTTAGGAGGAGAAAACATGAGAAAAATAAAGAAACCAGAATCCCCAAAGATTATTTATTTTGTATTTTTATTAATTGTTGTTTTAGAAATTGCTGGAGCGAGTTTTAGCGCTGGGTTTGCAACATCTTCAGAACAAAGAGATGCAGCCATATCCAATATCTTTTTAGGCTTTTTGGCAATTGTATTATTTTCTTTGCCCTGGTTGATAGAATCTAAATTCAAATTTAATATTCCTAACTATTTAGAAATAATCATTTTATCTTTTTTATTTTGTTCAATCATTTTAGGGAATATTCACGGTTTATTAGAGACCGTAAAAGGATATGACAAATTCTTACATATAGTAAGCGGTGTATTAATATCAATTATTGGTTATGAAATAATACATTCATATAATTCATCAAAACACGTTAATAATCAGTTAAAGCCGGGGTTATTAAGTGTTTTTGCATTTTGTTTTTCAATAACACTGTTGGTTTTATGGGAATTCTATGAATTCGCAGTGGATACTATCGCTTATAATATTAGTGAAGACACTTCAAGAAATATGCAAAGATACCAATGGGTAAATAATAGTAGTTTTTACCCACAACCTTATGGGTTGATGGATACAATGCTTGATTTAATTGTTGGTTCAATAGGTGCTGCAGTGGTTAGTTTTATTGGATGGAGGCTTTTACTTTTTAAACAATTGAAAAAAGTAGAAATAGAAGAGATGGTATTAGAATGATTAAAGAAAAAGCTTATGCTAAAGTAAATTTGTTTTTAAATGTTTCTGATAAGAGAAAAGATGGATACCATTCGTTAGAAATGCTAAATGCTAAAATCGATCTTTTTGATACGTTAGAATTTAATATTATTGACTCTTTAGAAACTGTAATTATTAAATCGAATGATCTGTTTTTATCAAGCCAAGAAAATATAGTTCTTCAAGTGGCTAAATATATGTTAAAAACATATAATATTCAATCTGGCTTAGAAATTATCATTGATAAAAAGATACCAGTTGGAGCGGGATTAGCTGGGAATTCAGCTGATAGTGCAGCGGTAATAAAAGGGATAGATAAATTGTTTTCGCTAAATTTAACCTTAGAGAAAATGCAAGAAATAGGGTTGATGTTTGGAGCGGATATTCCTTATTGCTTAATTGATAAACCTGCAATAGTAACAGGCATCGGGGAACAGATAGAAGAAGTTGATATTGATTTAAGTAAATATAATATATTGCTTATTAATCCTCTAGAATATATTGGGACTAAAGATGTTTTTCACTTATTAGATAAAAATGAATATTTAACTTCTAATATCAACACTTTAAAGCAATATATAAAGAACAATGATATAAATTCTTTAATAGGTAGTTTATTTAATTCTTTAGAAAATATTGTAATTAATAATTATTGTTTTATGAAAGATTTGAAGGAATTATTAGTTGATAAACTAGGTGATTTTGGTTTGGTCATGACAGGTTCTGGATCTAGCTTTTTAAAAGTTTTTGATAAAAAAGTTGACTATAATACCTTTATTAGTGAATATAAAGCACAATTTTTAATAAAATTGCATAATTTTTTGTAATTTTTCAACCAACCTATTGAATTATCAAAAATAAACATGATATAATTTGCCAAAGAGGTGGTAGTGTGAAGATAACAGAGGTACGTGCGAAGAAAATCAACGGAGATAATCGATTAGTGGGGGTAGCTGCCATTACTATTGATAACTGCTTTGTTGTTCATGAGCTGAGGATCATTGAAGGGAAAAATGGGTTGTTTGTTGCGATGCCAAGTCGAAAAATGCCAAGTGGAGATTATAAAGACGTGGCCCATCCAATTAATAGCGAAACAAGAGCGATGATTGAAAAAGCGGTTTTAGAAACATTTCAAACTTTGCCAGACCTAAATAATGAAGATGTTAAAAACGCCGACGAATAGTCGGTGTTTTTTTGTGTGAAAATTTAAAAAAATTGTGTCTTTTTTGTTTAGAGGTTTTGTTGTATAATATAATCGAAGTAATCTTGTTTAAAGAAAGGAAACAATATAATTATATATTGTGATGGTTTTTTATGGCTGTTTTTCATGGTTCGAAAGTAAAATTATTTGCTCTAAGTTCTAATGTACAATTAGCTCAAGACATTGCCGATTATATAGGCATACCTTTAAGTAAATGTGAAGTAACTCATTTTGCTGACGGAGAAATAAATATTAATATTCCAGAAACTGTAAGGGGGCACAAAGTCTTTGTAATTCAATCAACATGTAATCCTGTTAATGAGCATATTATGGAATTGCTGATTATGATTGACGCTTTAAAAAGAGCTTCTGCTAGGGAAATAAATATTGTTATGCCTTATTATGGTTATTCTAGGCAAGATCGAAAAGCAAAAGCAAGACAACCTATATCTGCAAAACTAGTAGCAAATTTATTGGAAGTTGCTGGAGCTACAAGAATTATTAGTATGGATCTTCATGCACCACAAATTCAAGGTTTCTTTGATATACCGATAGATAATTTCAGAGGAATGCCGATAATCTCTAATTACTTTTTAGATAAAAACCTAGAAAATGTATGTGTTGTTTCTCCAGACCATGGTGGTGTTGCTAGAGCAAGAGACTTAGCTAACACTTTACAAGCTCCAATTGCTATTATTGACAAAATGCGTCCAGAACCAAATGTAGCTGAAGTGATGAATATTATCGGTAGAGTGAAAGGAAAAACTTGTGTTATTGTAGATGATATGATAGATACCGGTGGTTCAATTTTTGCTGCTGCTAACGCTTTATCAGAAGCAGGAGCTAAGGATATTTATGCGTGTTGCACACATCCTGTATTTTCAAAGAATGCTACTGATTTGTTGATGGAAGCGCCGATAAAAGAAGTGATTTGTACGAATACAATTGAATTGTCAAAGGAAAAAGTATTTTCTAAGTTAGTTCAACTATCTACAGCTGAGCTATTAGGACAAGGAATCATAAATATAATCGATGATCAAGGAGTTTCGACTCTATTTACTTGTGAAAGATAAAAATAAGAAAGAAAAATAACAATGTCAAGAATAATAAAAGAAGAACATAAATTTCAGGATATATACTATAATTTAGTATATGATGGGCACTCTACAAATCGTCCTGTAGTGTATTTCTTTCATGGTTTTAATTGCAGCAAAGAAATGGGGCCAATGGATAGAGATACAGAATTAGCTTTATTAGGATATACTGTTATAGTCATGGATGCATACGAGCATGGAAAACGCACTAGCAATGAATTTAAGGCTTTAACTAACTCAGAAAAACAGTCAATGATTGTTGATATAGAAATAAAAACCGCTCAAGAGGCGATAAAGCTCTATGACCATTTGTTAGAAAAAAATTATATTACATCTAACTTTCCTGCAGCAGCTTATGGTGTTTCAATGGGAGCGGCAATAGCTTTTTATTTAACAACAATATTTTCTAAAGTTAAAGCAATGG
>JBAYZV010000013.1:0-21847 GCA_041672325.1 Candidatus Izemoplasmatales bacterium | reverse complement strand
ATAAGAGATAAAAATGGAATTAATGAGAATAGAATAATATAACCCACATACATTAAAGCCATTTTTACATGATTATTACATATTAAGGTAATAGAAAAACCAACCATAATATGAATTATTAAACCTAAAATGTAAGTTATAATAAAAAGTAAAGTGCTAAAATTGCTATTTAAAATAAATTTCATAATTATTAAATAGAATAACATAGGAATAAGTTGAAGGATTAATGAACTTAATAATTTAGCTGGTATAACTTGGGTTATTTTCAAAGTATCTATTGGAATAGGTAAAATTGATTGTTCTTCTTTTTCTATAAATAAAGTAACTGAGTTGGTAATCACAGTAATTATAAATATCGAGATATACACAAATATTAATGGGTTAATAGTATGAAAAATACCCATGGCTAAAGCAAATACAGCGGATATTATAACAATCATGTGAATAATACGATAGGTTAAAAAGTTTTTAAAATCATGATTAATTATTGTGATTATATTTTTCATATTTTTTCCTCGTTTATCATAATTGTATTATAATCTATTTTTTTTATGAATCTCATGTCTATAATTTCCTTATTTAAAACATCGAAGTTGCTTAACTGGTAAGGATTCAAATAATTTACCATAAAAGTTTTATTTTCAATATATTTTATTTCCAAGTGTTTATAAAAATAACTTTCGTATTTAGTTTTATCTAACTCTTGAACATGATTTAATGAATCTATATAGTAAATATTTTTTGTTTTCATATCAATTTCTATTTCTTTAGTTAACACTAGTATTTTACTAGTTTTACTGATAATTGGCAATATATGTTGATAAAACAATGATTTTTCTTCTTTTGAAAATATATCTAATATAAAATCTATTGCAACATATGGCACTTCTGTAGCCGCTATATATAAACTGCAATACATTAGTTTTTTAAAACAAAAATTTTCTTCTACTTTCTTAATGATTTCTTTATCATTAAATGCTAATAAATAATCAAGTTGTTTAAAGCTTCGTTTAATAATTTTTTCAACGCTTTTTTTATATGTTAATCTTAATAATTTCAACATTGATTTAATTTTAGATTCTGTGTTCTTAAAGTTAATAAATAAGCTTGATATACAAAGAAAATCACTTGGTAGTTTGATGTTTCTATCATCAGTAATTATATATGAAGGACTATAGGTAAGTTCAAATTCTTTTAAATTAGTATTACTTGTTAAACTTTTATTTGTTGCTTTTGTACTTTTTGAAACTAAGAAATTTATAAACTCTTTAAGATCAATATCAAAGTTTTCTGATATCAATATTGAAGTTGGAAAGTTGAAATACAAATTATCTATCAAAATAATTATTTTTTCATAGTTTTCTTCGTTTTTAAACGCATTTATCCGGTTCATGAATCTTGTCTTCAAAGGTTCGATACAATTTGCTTTAATAATTGTAGCAGACTCTTTATCAACTAATTGTTTGGTAATTATTTGAAAATAATAGATGTCTTCAAGATATAGTAAATGTAAATTTTTAAATAGTTCAAATAGAATATCTTTCAAATTAGTAAGAATACTAATGCTTATATTTCTTTCATTAAACAAATCAATTTGTTTAACAATTATATAATCCATCATTGCAACAAATATTTCTTGCTTGTTTGCAAATCTATAGTAAAAACTTCCTTTATTTATCCCGCTATTTTTAATTATTTCATTTGTTGAAGCTAAAGTATAAGAATTATTTGCAAATTCTTTAATAGTCGCATTGAAAAGCGCCTTGTTTTCAAGTAGAAGTCTTGTTTTATCATTATTTTTCATTTAATACCTCACTTCTATACTACATAGTATATACCATATAGTATAGATTATAATATGAATTTGAAAAAATGTAAAGAAAAATCAGTTACTTATCGATAGTAACTGATTTTCATTTTATTTTAATTTAAGATTATATTTTAGGTTTAAGAATCTAGCTAATTCTTCTTTATCAGTTTGTTTTTCAAACCCATTATAGTCTACTAAATATGTTTTTCTGTCTTTCGTTTGAATCATGTAAAAATCTGGAGCTTCTTTAATTGTTTGGATTACATCATAATTAAATACGGAATTATTTACATTTGTAACGGTGAAATTCTCTTCAGTAAATACATATGTCTGTAGTAATGGATTTTCAACTAACGGTGATCTTTTTAACATTCTATTGGTCGTTATTTTTTGCATTCCTAAAGTTAAGACATAATAGAGTATCAAAATACCAATTAGAAGACCGGCATATGCCCATTGTTCTTCTATTGCCATATATGTAGCAAATCCAAAAGAAATAAGTGTAATAATAATAAAATTTTTAATCATATAGGATCTTGAATAAAATTTATTGTACTTAAGAATTAAATCGCGGTTATACATTGTGTTATTAATTATTTTCATACTGACTCCTTTAAATATTTATTTTTTTAAACAATATTGGATAAACACCAATACCTACTGCTACCATTATAACATATCTCAAAAAATCGAATAAACTGGCTAAAACGCTCAAAAACATTTGATCATTAATTAAATTGTCCGGATTTATGATTAAGTGAAATATTTCTTTTAAACTTATTCTAACACCCATGATAATGACTACACCTAAAACAAATCTAATCGAATTCTTTAGTATGTTTTTGTGATTACTAAAGTTTACATATTTATTCTCTAATTTCACACCAACAACAAAACCAACAAGTGTACCAATCATTTTTGCTATAGCTTCAGTATTGAAGTAAAACAAATTTGAATCAAAAGAACCTTGGTTTAATTTTATTAGATTATAAATGAATACAACAATAAGAAAAGCTCCAGAAGCGATTAGTATTAGAGTATATATCTTTGATAAATCTTCTTTTTTACTTAACCACTTATATAAATAGTACGTTACTATTACGCCCAATAAACTCCCGACAATAACGTCTGTTAAGTAATGTACTCCGATATACATTCTGCTTATTGAAACTAACGTTGTAATTATAATCGCAATAATTAAAAGATATCGTTTCTTAAAAAACTGATATGTACCAAAAAAAACTGTAGAAGCTGATTGTGCATGACCACTGGGCATCGAATACCCACCAGATGTTTCTGGCCTTAGATTAATTATTGAATCATCAACTATAAATGGCCTTGGTCTCATGATAATTAATTTTAATATACTGTTTAGCCCTAAAGATATAAAAACCGTGATTCCTAGTCTTTCTCCAATTCTTTTGTTTATCGTCCAATATATTAGACCTAATACCCCAATAACAACTAATTCTTCCCCAAACATGGTAAAAAATTCAAATATAGAGTCTAAAAAACTAGAACGAATACTTTGTAACCAGCGAATGATTACTAATTCAAAGTCCATTTAATCACATCCTTATAATATTAATCCGTAGATTAAAAGTCCCATTAACCCTGATACTAAAACGATGAATACTGGATGAATCTTCCGCCAAATTTTTGTCATTGAGAATACCGCTGTAAATATCAATAATGCACTCCAACTAAAATCAAAATCTTTAAAGTCTAGAATAGAAATATTAAAGATGCTTTTCAAAACAAACACAACTGCGACAGAAAGAATTACACCGACAATTACTGGCTTAACTCCTTCTAAAAAACCTATTACATATTTATTAGTTGCGAATTTATGAAATGCAGTTGCTATTATCAAGATAATGATAAATGAAGGAAGAACCACTCCTAGTGAAGCAAATATTGCGCCTGTAATTCCTAACTGATTATAACCTACAAAAGTAGATACGTTAACCGCAAAAGGTCCCGGTGTCGATTCTGATATTGCAATAAAATCTAGTAATTGTTCGTATGATAGCCACCCATTACCAATTACCTCTTCTGAGATTAAAGGAATCATGGCATATCCCCCACCAAAAGTGAATAATCCTATTTTGAAAAAAGTAATGAATAGATGAAATAATAATTTTATCACTTAGTTTCACCTCTAGTCTTATATATTTGATTAATGATTCCAACTGCTCCACCAATCACAATAACTAGAATAACAGGTATAACTTCAAAAAGCATTAAAACTAAGCCAGTAAACATTAATAAGTAACTCAAAAGATTTTTATCTAATTTTTTATACATTCTTAGTGCTGCATTCAAAATCAAAACCGCTACACCAATTCTTATACCCTTAAAGGCATATTCTATATATTGATTGTCTTTAAATTGCATAAAAAAAGCAGCGATAATAGTAATAATTACTATTGAAGGTAAAATGACACCTAAAGTCGCTAAAGCTGAACCAGCAACACCTTTTACTTTATATCCTATATAAGTAGCGGAATTAATCGCAATTGGTCCTGGTGTCGATTCAGCTATAGCAATAATATCTAAAAACTCATCATCTGTTATCCATTTAAATTTTTCAACTGCATACTGATGGATAAAAGGGATCATTGCGTATCCCCCACCAAAAGTAAATAATCCAATTTTAAAAAATGACCAAAACAAAGTAAACAACATAAAATCTCCTATATATTAAATTTCTTTAAAAGTATTTAACTCATCACACATTTTGTTATAGACAAAATCGCTTAAGGTATTTGTATCCATATCTTTTATTTCATCGTATTTTATTAGTGGTAATATTTTAATATACACTTTAGCATTAAGTATCTTAAATATATCTATTGTTTTATGCATATTATAAAGTACTGTAATAGATATATCGGCTCCAGCTTTTTGAGCTATTTTAAATGACCCGCTCTTAAATTGACCCATTGTATTGGTATGGCTTCTTGTACCTTCAGGAAAAATACCTATGGGTTGTCCATTTTTCACTTGACTAATCGCTTGTAAAATAGCTTGTAATGCTTGGCGATCGCCTGTTTTCCGTGAAAGCTTAATACAACCAGTACTACTAAGAATATTCTTTACTAAGAAATATTTATATAATTCTTCTTTAGTAACATAAGCTAAAGGGTATTTTTTATATGCTTGTTTTATATAAAGTGGATCAGTATACTCAATATGATTTGAATACACAACAAAATTACTATTTTCAGGAAGATTCTCTTTACCAATAATAATTGGTTTTACACGATATAAAAAATTAAAAATATAAGTATTAAAATAATTATATAACTTATGTTTCAACATATTGTCTTTAGGAAGCTTTTGCGTAAGATACACAAAAGCAACAAATGCAAGCAAAATTAGGATAATAAATCCTATATTTATCACTAAAAAACATAATAGAACTTTAAATATATTAATTATTGAAAATGAAAAGTCGATGTTAATAGCATAAACAATCGTTAATATCAGAGAAATAATTGCTTGAAATAGAACAATCATCTTATTTTATCCTTTCATATACGGCAAAAGTTAAATCTTCATTATCATCGGATTTGATTAGTTTAAAACTAGATAAATCTATATCTAAGTATGTGTCTCCTTCATAAACTTTTTTTATATGTGTAATATATAATTTATCAGCATATGGCAAAGCTAATTCATAAATAGTTTTGCCACCAATCACGAATATTTCTTCATTATGAGGTTTCTTTAAAAAATTATCTAAATCATTTATCACTTCTACTCCAGGATAAGAAAAATCTTCTAATGATGCAACAATTGATTTTCGGTTTGGTAAAGGCTTATTTAAACGAGATATAATTGATTCGAAAGTTGTAACACCCATAAGAACAGTCTTATTTAAAGTTATATACTTGAAATACTGTAAATCTTCAGGATAATTCCATGGTAAATCATTGTTTTTTCCAATTAGACCTGTGGGGTCCATAGCAAATATCATACTTATCATTATTAAACAGCAACCTTTCCTTTTATAGATGGATGTGGATGATAATCAACTAAAGAAATATCATTAAAACTAAAATCTTCAATATTGTCTTTATCAGCAATAACCAGTTTAGGCAATGACTTTGGATCACGGTGTAATTGTAATTCAACCTGCTCAAGGTGATTGACATAAACATGAGCGTCGCCTACAGTGTGAACTAATTCGTAAGGTTCTAATTTTGTGACTTTAGCCACTAACATTAATAGCAGTGCATATGACGCGATGTTAAATGGAACTCCTAAAAATGCATCTGCACTTCTTTGATACATTTGTAAGGATAACCTATTGTCACATACATAAAATTGAAACATCATGTGACATGGAGGTAAAGCCATATCTTTAATTTGAGGCGGATTCCATGAAGATACAATCATTCTTCTGCTTTCAGGGGTATTTTTAATTTGTTCAATCACATTATTAAGCTGATCAAACCCATTAAAGTCACGCCACTGTTTACCATAAACAGGGCCTAAATTCCCGTGTTTTTTAGCGAATTCAAAGTCATTCTTAATTTTTTCTACAAACTCTTCTTGAGTTTCGCCATTATAATCAGTTGACTTTATAAACGCTTGATATGGCCATTCATTCCAAATTCTTACATTATTATCAACTAAATATTTGATATTAGTATCACCTTTAATAAACCATAATAATTCGTGAACAATCGCTTTAAAATAAACTCTTTTTGTAGTTAACAAAGGAAATCCTTCAGTTAGATTAAAACGCATTTGATATCCAAACGTAGAAATGATCCCTGTACTAGTTCGATCTGGTTTTTTAGTCCCATTATCTAAAATATGTTGTAGAAAATCCAAGTATTGTCTCATATCATTTCATAACTAATTACAAAATATAGTTATGGTTCCTCCAATCAATTATAATCTATTAAAAATTATACCATATTTTTACTGATTACCAATGTAAAACTTAAAAAATAAGCACCCGCAGGTGCTTATTCATTGTCATTATTATTCTTATTAATAAAACTAATTTTTTCAACTATTATTTCAGGATATGAAAATTTAATTTTCTCATCTTGAACATAATTTTTTTGTTGTATTCTTGCTTTAATGCCTACTGTATAACCCTTTCTACAATAACTAACTGTAGCTTCTGCAATCCCACTCCATAAAGTACATTTAAAAAAATCTGTCTCATATTGATTGCTTTCACCACTTTTAAAACCTCTTTTAACTGCTAAATTAATCGTAGATACTTTCATTCCATTGTCTAATACTGTTAACTCTGGATCACTAACTAAACGTCCTACTAAAATAAGTTGATTCATAAGTTACCCCCTTTATAGATTATTATATCAATATCGATTGGTAAAATTGAAACTTCATATTTTGTTTTTCCTTTGTGATAATTGTATAATTTTTAGTATTTTTTTACAAAAATATATAAAGACGAGCTTGTTTAACTCGTCTTAAAATACAATATTTATAAATTATTACTAATTATCTTATTTTTTAAAAATCAAATTGAACGTCTTGACGTTTTTGTTCTTCAGCTTCAAAATAAGGTTTTTTAGTCATTTTAATAGCATTAGCAACAATACTTTGAGGGAATGTAACGATAATAGTGTTAATGTTAGTAACATTCGCATTATATAATCTTCTAGCAGCTTGTAAATGTTCCTCAGTATTAGCAACTGCTGATTGTAACTCCATAAAAACAGTGTTTGCTTTTAAATCTGGATATTTTTCAACAACTACATTAATTCCTTGAGCAACTTGATTTAATTGATTAAAAAATTCTTCTTTTTCTTTTAAAGTCGCTTCTTTAGGAATACCTTGACGCCATTTAACTACGTTTTCAAGCGTTTCTGCTTCATGCTTAGCATAGCCTTTAGTTGTTTGTAACATTTTTGTTAACATATCAAAACGTTTTGTTAATGCAACATCAATACCTGATTCAGCTTCGTTAACTTTTAATTCTAATTGACGAAGGCGATTCATTATTCCTATGAACCAAAAAACAATAATAAGTACTACTACTCCTATACCGATACCAATATATCCACCAGTACCTATAGCTCCAAAAATACTAAACATATACTTCCTCCTAATTTTTCTTAAATAATTTATTATTAAGTTTCAAAGACACGATAAAGTCTTTTATAACTAATAAATCTTGTTTAAACTCTTCAATAACTGTATCATCTAATTTTCTAAACATTTTTAGTTCAAATGTATCTTTACTATTATTAATAGCTACATATAGATGATCACCTAAAAACGACATACTAATTCTTCCTGGATTTCGTTTTTCAAGATTAAATATAGCCTCCATAATATCCGGAGTCAAAATATAAAAAGCTGTTATATCTTCTTCAGCAAATATTTTGAACTTTTTATTGAAGTCGATTGATTCCATTTTTACTTTTTCAAACTTACGTCTTGAGTAAGGCGAACCAGTCTCAAGAACTTGTAAATTACCAGCAAATTCTTTATTAAAGTTAAACTTGAATACTCTACCAACAAAATAAGCTACATAATATACTCTAGTACCATTTTTGGTGTGTTGAACATGCCGTTCTTCTAATTTTAAATCACTAGAAACAAAATCAACATCATCGATTCTACCACCGATAAAGTCTTCAGAATGATATCTATCAGCATGTTTTAAAAATTCCGAAGCATATACTTCTCCTTCAGTTAGTCCTTTATCAGGAATATACTGAACATCAGGAATAAGTTTTTGAAACATTTCAGTAAGAACTTCATTCTTGAACTTCTTACTTACCTTACTGTATTCTACCATACCTATTGCAAAGAATATTAAAGCCATAACGCCAAATATTATCGCGACTATAAACCAAATATCCACTCCTTGATTATTGTAGTACAGTAAAAATGTAATTCCAGCTACAACGAATAGTAGTATAGAAATTAGAACTTTCTTTTCGCTACTTTTCTTTTTTTCATTAAAACTAGTAAATTTATCACTACTCATAAAACTTGATCCCTCCCTTTTAGTAGTTCTTTTTGTCCGCAAAAGCCACACATGCTTTTAAAGCTCTCTGCCAATTGTAATATAACTCATTACGTCTAACTTCTGACATCTCTGGAACAAATTTTTTATCAAGAATCCATTTATTCTTAATCGTTTCTTTATCCCATAAACCAATCCCTATTCCAGCTAGATAACATGCGCCAAGCGCTGTTGTCTCATTAATCAATGGTCGATAGATATTACAGTTAAGAATGTCAGATTGAAACTCCATCAAAAAATCATTCTTAGAAGCTCCCCCATCAACTTTTAAATCGCAAAGTTTAATCTTAGCTTCTCTCTCCATTAAATCTACAACATCTTTTGTTTGATAAGCTATAGCTTCTAAAGCAGACCTCACAATATGATTCCTAGTTACTCCCCTCGTTAATCCAAAAAAACTACCTCTAGCATCTTCTTCCCAATAAGGTGTACCTAAGCCTACAAAAGCTGGAACAAAATATACTCCTAAATTACTTTTTGTTTTTCTGGCTAGTTCTTCAGTTTCTGAAGCTGATTGAATAATACCTAACCCATCTCTTAACCACTGAATTGCACTCCCTGCAACAAAAATAGATCCTTCTAAAGCATATTCTATTTCATTTTTAACTCCCCAAGCTATTGTTGTTAGAAGTCCATTATCAGATAACTTTGGTTCTTTGCCAGTGTTCATCAACAAAAAGCAACCAGTACCATATGTGTTTTTAATATCACCAGGGTTAAAACATGTTTGCCCAAATAAAGCTGCTTGTTGATCTCCTGCTATTCCAGAGATTGGAATTCTTTTACCCAATACTTTAAGACTAGTATAAGCGTTTATTCCACTAGAATCAACAACTTTAGGCAAAATATTCTTAGGAATATCAAGAATTTGTAATAATTCATCATCCCATTTTAAATCATATATATTGTATATTAGTGTTCTTGACGCATTAGAATAATCAGTTATATGAAATTCTTTATCACTAAGTTTCCAAATCAGCCATGAATCTATTGTTCCAAATGCTAGTTTACCTTGAGAAGCCAACTCTCTAGCTCCTTTAACATTGTCTAATAACCACTTAATTTTAGTTCCCGAAAAATAAGGATTAATTAGTAAACCTGTTTTAGATTTAAACAAATCTTGATAATTATTTTCTATTAAATCATCGCATATTTCTTTGGTTTGTGATGATTGCCAAACGATTGCCTTTGCTAAAGGTTCGCTTGTCTCTTTATTCCATAAAACAGTAGTCTCTCTTTGATTTGTAATTCCAATAGCGCTAATTTCATTTGCTGTAAGATTACCTAAATGTAAGGCTTTTTCAATACAAAAAAGAACACTTTCCCAAATTTCATCAACATCATGTAAGACATAACCAGGCTTAGGAAAGTATTGTTTAAACTCCTTTTGGTGAAATGATACTATTTTACCTTCTTCATCAAAAATAATCACGCGAGAGGAAGTTGTTCCTTGATCAATAGCTAAAATGTAGTTTTTCATTACAAACCTCCTCACTTATTATATCAAATCATGTTTAAAAATTAAATATGTAATGATATAATAATGATATATGTCAATTAGGAGGTCATTATGAAACAATTTACTCTCCAAGATTATCAAGATAATGCTATACATCTATATCAGTATAATCCAGAACAAGATATTAAAGCTATTGTTCATATTATTCACGGAGCTTCAGAACACTTTGCTAGATATGGGCTTTTTTCAGAGTTTTTAGCTAAAAACGGATATCTAGTAGTTGGTTGTGATATTATTGGTCATGGTTTATCAACAGATAATTATGACTATGTTCATTTCGCGGATAAAAACGGTGATATTTTAGCTTATGAATCAGTGCTACTCGTTAAAGAATACATAGAAAAAGAATTCCCTAATGAAAAACATTATCTTCTAGGCCATTCTATGGGTTCTTTTTTGGCCAGAAAACTCATTTTAGATTTCCCGGATTTCTATTCAAAAGCAGTTATTTCTGGCAGTGCATACACCTCAAAATTACTTGTTTCAGTCGGTAGCTTTCTGACTAAATCAATTAAAATATTAAAAGGGTCAAAATATGTGTCAAATTTAATTCAAAATATGAGTATTGATGCGAATCCTAAGAAGATGCGAAAAGACAAAATAATTACCGGAATTAATGAAGAGTGGTTAACAAGAGATCCAATTATCCAACAGTATTATCACAACTCAAGAATGTGTGGGCAACCCTTTACAGTTAGTGCCAATTTAGATATGTTTGCTTGGATAAAGTATGTTAATAACACTAAGAATATTGCTTCAGGCAACCTTAAATTACCACAACTCTTTATATCTGGTGGACACGATGCTTTAAGCAATTATGGTCAACAAATTAAGACTTTAGTCCAAAAAATGGAAAGTTTAGGTTATGAAAATATCAACTATAAAATTTACCCAAATGCTCGACACGAAGTATTAAATGAAATCAATAAAGATGAAGTTTATAATGATATATTAGAATTTTTCAATAAATAAAAAATGCGTTTTACTGTAGTTAATATCACTACAGTTAACGCATTTTTTTTGTTTGATTATAATCTTTAATTGATAAGTAAGTATTATTACCAATGATAATATGATCTAAAACTTTGATTTGCAATAAACTCCCAGCACTTTCAAAAATTTTAGTGATTTCTAAATCCTGATTAGAAGGGGTAGGATCTCCTGAAGGATGATTGTGAACCAAAATAATTTGAAAAGCAGAAAACTTAACAGCGTATTTAAATACTTCTCTCGGGTGAACTAAACTTTGATTTAAACTACCTTTAAAGATTGTTTTTTTAGATATAAGGTTATTCTTTAAATCCAAGAATAATACCATTAAAACTTCTTGTTTTAAATCTGATAGTTCATATTTCAATAAATCATAAACATTTTCTGGAGATACAATTTGTATCTTTTCTTTTTGAGGATTTAATACTCTTTGACCTAATTCTATTGCGGCCAGTAAAGTAATTGCTTTAGTTCTACCAATACCTTTAAATTTTTGTAATTCATCAATTGTCATTTGTTTTAAATCAGATAAATCATTTAAGTTAATCACCAATGACTTTGCTAATTCTAGAACCGACTGGCCTTCAGACCCAACACGTAATAATATTGCAATTAATTCATAACTACTTAGACTTCCTGGACCATTTAATAGTAATCTTTCTCTTGGCCTTTCAAGTTTTGGTATATCTTTAATCATATACATTTTCATCACCCGATTAAATAATACCTTATTAGTTTGTATATTCTTTTTTAATCAACTAATAATTTTCTAATCTCGGAGATAAAGTAAAGTGAGCCAGTAACTATCAAAACCTCATTTTCTTTTAAATTTTTCAATTTAAAGAAAATATCTTTATAGTCTTTATGAAAAGACTTGTGAAAATGACTAGATTCAGTGAATAATTCTTCAGCGTCAGCTCGTCTTTGGTATTCAAATTCAGTGAAGTATAATTCATCGCAAAAATTGTCTAATTCTTCAATCATTTTTTTATGCTCTTTATCTCGCATAACAGAAAATAAACATTTAATATATTTATCTTTAAAAACTGTCTTTGCACTTTTTATTAATGCTTGAATTCCACCAATATTGTGAGCACCATCGATAACTATGTTATTATTAAATATTTCAAATCTACCTGGCCACCAAGCGTTTTTTAACCCTTCATAAATATCATTCTCAGTAATTTGGATATGATTTATCACTCTTAGCAATCTAATCACTTCAATCGCTAGAACTGCATTTTTAACTTGATGATAACCTGTCAAATTTAATAAATACTCATTTTCATTGTATCTAAATTTAGTAACATCGGCCACTTCAACATTGCTAACCATGTTGAAATTACATATTTTCAAACGACTATTGTGTTTAGCTGTTACTTCATAAAACAAAGGGAACAAATTGATATTTTCAATCGCAGTTACTAAAGGAACATTATCTTTAACTATTCCCAATTTGTTTAAAGAAATTGATTCTAATGTATTTCCTAATTGTTTCATATGGTCATATGAAATATTAGTAATTACTGAAATTTCTGGGACTATTACATTGGTAGCATCAAGCAATCCACCTAAACCTACTTCTATGATTGCATAGTCTACAGATTGATCTCTGAAATATAAAAACGACATTAGAGTTAAAACCTCAAAGAAAGTGACAGTTTCATCGTCTTCAAGCATTTTTTCAGTAAGTGGATATAACTTATTAGCGTATTTAATCATATCCTCATCAGATATATAATCATCGTCAATACTAATTCTTTCATTGAATTTAACAACATAAGGAGAAGTGTAAATTCCCACTTTAAATCCAGCATGGCTCAAAATCTTTTTTAAATAAGTGGATGTAGATCCTTTTCCGTTAGTCCCACCAACATGGATAGATTTAAATGATTTCTCGGGATGATTTAGTATTTCAATTGCTTTTTGCATCCTCTTAAGGTCTAGTTTTGAACCAAACCTTTTTATATTTTCTATCCAATTTTGAGCTTCTTCGATAGTTTTAAACATTCTAATTCTCTAACTCCTTTAGTCGTGTTTTTACTTCTTTATAATTTTCAATATATTTATCTAATTTAACCTTTTCTTCATCGATTTTAGCTTGAGGAGCCTTACTTGTAAATCCAGGATTATTAAGCATTTTCTCACAACGAACGATTTCTTTTTCTAAGTTAGAGAGTTGTAAATTTAGTTTATTTATTTCTTCATCAACATTAACTAAAGAACCAAGAGGAATATATACTTGCGCAGCAGCTAGAATTATCGAAATAGAATTATCGGTCTTTTCTACTTCTTCGGATATTACTAATCTATTTGGATTTAAGAATTTTTTTATGTATTGATCATTTTCTTCAAGAAAGGCAATATTATCTTTACTTGTTTGAATTAGTAAATCAATTGGCTTTGACCAAGAAACCTGATAATCATTTCTAATTGTTCTAATACTTTTTATTAATTCAAAAAACCATTCTTTTTCTTGTGTTTCTTCATAAACCATTCCATTATTTACTGGCCAAGCACTTTTCATAATTGATACTTCTTTGGTAAGTAATTTTTGGAATATTTCTTCTGTTACAAAAGGCATATAAGGGTGTAAAAGCTTAATAATATTTGTTAATACATATACTATAACCGTTTTTGTATTTACAGTATCAGATAGTTTAGCCATTTCTACATACCAAGACGCAAAATCATTCCAGGTAAAATTATAAATTAATTTTGCTGCTTCGCCGAATTCATAATGGTCAAAGTAATTATCTACATCATCAATTAATTTATTAAGTTTAGTAATAATCCATTTATCAGGAAATGTAAATTCACTTGGTTTAAGAACAAATGATTTACCTAGAATATCTTCTGAAGACATTATAGTATATCGACTTATGTTCCATATTTTATTGATATAATTCCAACTTGATAAAATCTTTTCTTCTTCATAGCGAAGATCTTGACCAGGGCTTGAATTAGTTGTAATAAAATACCTTAATGAATCTGCACCATATTGATTAACTATATCTATTGGATCTACTCCGTTGCCTAAGGATTTAGACATTTTTCGCCCATCTTTATCACGAATAAGACCATGAATTAGACATTCTTTAAAAGGTGATTCGTTTGTGAATTCAAGCGCTTGGAAAATCATTCTAGCTACCCAAAAGAAAATAATATCATAACCTGTAACCATAACATCATTTGGATAGTATCGTTCAAAATCAGCTGTTTTATCTGGCCAACCTAAGGTCGAAAAAGGCCATAAAGCAGATGAAAACCAAGTATCTAAAACATCATTGTCTTGAATCCAACCTTCACCTAAAGGAGCTTCTTCTCCGCAATAGATTTCTTCGCCTTTATACCATACTGGTATTTGATGTCCCCACCATAATTGCCTTGATATACACCAATCTTCAATACTTTCCATCCAATTATTAAAGATTTTTTCAAATCTTTCTGGAACAAAAGAAACTTGAGATTTCTCTAAAGCATTTTTAGCTAATTCATCCATTTTTACAAACCATTGTTTAGATAATCTTGGTTCAACTACAACGTTAGTTCTTTCACTATGACCTACATTATGTTTGATAGATTCTATCTTCACTAAAAGATTTAGAGATTTTAATTCTTCTACAAGTTGCTTGCGACAAACAAATCTTTCCATGCCTTCATATTTATAAGCTAATTGGTTCATAGTTCCATCTTCATT
Organism: Candidatus Izemoplasmatales bacterium; assembly: GCA_041672325.1. GTDB lineage: Bacteria > Bacillota_I > Bacilli_A > Izemoplasmatales > Hujiaoplasmataceae > UBA2289. The sequence goes on along the minus strand of JBAYZV010000013.1, from coordinate 6,801 downwards.
CATACATAGAGGCATTTCTAAGTTATGTCTTTTACCTACTGCAAAGTCATTAGGATCATGAGCAGGAGTAACTTTAACAATACCTGTTCCAAATTCTTTATCAACATATTTATCAGTAATAATTCTAATCTTTGTTTTTGTAGTCGGAATATAAACTTCTTTGTTATGAAGATGCTTAAATCTTTCATCCTCTGGATGTACCATAATTGCACTATCACCAAACATTGTTTCTGGTCTAGTTGTAGCTACTGTTACTGAGTCAAGTCCATCAGTTAACGGATATTTTATATAGTAAAGAGCGCCTTCTGTTTCAATATGTTCAATTTCAATATTTGACAGAGCGGTTTTAGCTTCAACATCCCAATTAATAATTCTTTCACCACGATATATATACCCTTTGTTATAAAGATCAATAAACACTTTATTAATCGCTTTAGATAATCCTTCATCAAGCGTAAAACGTTCTTTAGAATAATCTAATGATAACCCCATTATTTTCCATTGTTCACGAATAAAAGTAGAATATTCTTCTTTCCATTTCCAAGCAACCTTCAAATATTCTTCACGACCTAAATCATATCTACTAATTCCTTGTTTCTTAAGCAATGCATCTACTTTTGCTTGAGTCGCTATTCCTGCGTGATCCATTCCTGGTAAATAAAGTGCATCATATCCTTGCATCCGTTTTCTTCTAATTATCATATCTTGAAGTGTATTATCCCAGGTATGCCCTAAATGCAACTTACCAGTTACATTTGGGGGCGGAATGATAATCGTAAAAGGTTTCTTTGATAAGTCTCCACTTGAAAATAGTTTGTTTTCTAACCAAAAATCATATTTACCTTGCTCAACTTCAGCAGGATTATATTTTTTATCCATCATATAACTCACCTTCTATTAGTCCAAATTTATTATTATAATAAGCATTAATCACTTGAATATTGTCCATTGAATGAATCTTTGGTAAATTTTCTAAACCAAAATATTTTAGTTCTAAAGATTCATCATCATTAATTTTTAAAGTTCCTCCCACTATTTCAGCTAAGAAAGAAAAACAATAAACTTTAGCTGAGTCTTTTTCTTTCCAACGCATGAAAGGATTAACAAAAACTCCGATAAATCGTTTAATTACAACATCTAAATTTGTTTCTTCTTTTACTTCTCTTATCGCACCTTCTGTAATAGATTCATCTAACTCTAATAATCCTCCAGGTAACCCCCAAAGATTATTATCTGATCGTTTTTGTAATAAAACTTCATTTTTATCATTTACAATAATTACCGCTGTTGCGTTTAACATCAAAAATTCATCTGGTACTAAACTTCTAATTTTTTTAATATAACTTTCTTCCATAAATCTCTCCTAAAAAATAAAAATTCGTCCTAAAAAAAGGACGAATTAATTCCGTGGTACCACCTTTGTTCTAGAAATGAATCTAGCACTTAATAGTTTTAACGCAAACCTTACGGATTAAGTTACTACTACTTCACCTAATCAACTCCATGGCTACCTTCTTCAAGCCTCTGAGGCAAACATCACACCAACTGTTTACTCGCTTTTTTTCTCTGGCTGAGTACTCTTCCACTTCTCTGTATTTTCATTGTATTTTACCAAAGTTTCTTGGTATTGTAAAGAGTTTTGGTATAATTTCTCAACAATAATTATACCAGTATATTGATTTACTTCCATAAAACTCAAATCATAGTTATCCTCTATGCGTTCTAAGATGTCTTCATAAACATGTAAATTCAAATTTGTACTATCTATTTCAGGATACTCTTTTAAGCATTTAGTCTTTCTTTCTTCATTAAAAAACATAATATCGCCTATTAGCAATTTACCAAATGGAGATAAATATTTTCTAAATAGTTCTATAAAATAAATAATAAATTCAAAATCAAAATGCATAAAGACATAAGATACAATAATAAAATCAAAGCACTCTTTCTCAAGTTCTTCTGGTAAACCTTTTTTAATATTAAAATTAATTAATCTAGCATTTGGAACTCTTAATCTAGCTATTTCCAACATAACTTCAGAATTGTCAATTCCGACTAAATCAAGATTATCAGGTATAATCTTTTCGTATAGAGAAGCAGTCCCTATTCCAATATCTAGGATTCTTATTTTTTTTCCGTTTTTAACCTCAGTAACATAATCAGTAATGATTTCTTGAACTAAATCATATTCAGAATAAGGAAAACGAAAATTTTCGACATCCTTAGATACTAGACTATCATATTGTTTAGCTATATCATCATAGATTATATTACTCATATTTCCCCTCAACAGCATCTTCTAAATATTTCCAAATAACATCTTGGTTTTCTTTGGTCTTAGTTGAGTAGGTAATAATGTTATCAATGGTTTGTTTATTTAGTGTTTTTTTAATTAGTTTTATTTGGTTTGCTTTTTGATTATTAGATAGTTTATCTGATTTTGTTAGGATTATCAATATATCAAATCCCATAGCTTCAAAATAATTATACATCAGCAAATCATCTTCATTTGGTATTCTTCTAATATCCAATAACAATACCCCTAATTTTATTAAAGGATTTTTCAAATACTCATCAATCATTACAGCAAATTTATCTATTTCAGTTTTGCTGACATTAGCATATCCATATCCAGGAATATCAACTAAATAAAATACATCGTTAATCAAAAAGAAATTAATTAAACGAGTTTTACCTGGTGTAGAACTAACACGAGCTATATTTTTAATATTTAAAAGCGAATTAATAAATGATGATTTACCAACATTAGATCGCCCAGCAAATACTATATGGGGCAAACTGTCTTTTGGATAATCACTATTTTGAACCGCTGATATCACAAACTTAGCATTTCTTAAAATCATTTTAATCACCAACTTACATAAATTATAGCATTAAATAACATGTTTGTTAAGCCTCTTGTAAATACTCAACAATATATATATTACTTTTAACAAAAATATTTTGATAAACCAAAAAATCATCTAGCTTAATCTTTTTCTTCATTTCAAAATATTTAGTTATGTCAATTTCACCTATCAAAAGGTTTTCAATAAGTGAATGAGATTCTTTAACATCATCAAAGCTTTTTATAGTTCTGCCAATTTCAGAACGATTATATGCATTGAAAACTTTTTCGGAAAAAGTTATTTGTGGAAGTTCCAATAATAGTTCCTTTATTGTTTTAACAAATAACTTTGGTTTTTTTGTTTCTATTGAAATATTAAAAAAACTATAGTCTCCGTCAAAGATTGGCGATACAGTAAGACTATGATTATATAGATTTTTTTTCTTTAACTCTTTATATAGTTTTGAAGATGGATTAAACACCATTTCTAAAAAAGGATCTGTTAACAAATAATGTTTTTGATGATTATTCTTAAATAGAACATCTGGAATCTTTATCCCTATTTCTACAATGTTTGTATCTAAAGTTTTATCATATTTTATCTTTAGGTGTCTAGTGTTGTTACACAAATTGGTAACTCTTTCAACCGGGTAATAATCTGGCCATTTAGCAGTGACGAAAGGGTGTTCTTCTAATTGGTTAATTATATTTTCAGGATTCACATTGCCTGTAATCACTAATCTCATATTTTTAGGATGATAGAAATGTCTTGTTGCTTGATTTAAGACTTCTTTATCTACTTTTTTAATTGTATTTTTTGTTCCGCCGATATCTTCATATATTGTGGGATTATTATACATCATTCTTACTAATGATTTATAAGCTTTTGTTGAATCAGAATCATCATTCATTGATAATTCTTGAGAGATTATTTGCAATTCTTTTTTAATTGATTTTTCTGAAAAGTTAAACTCAATAAAATTATCTAATAATTTTTTTAAAAGAAAAGAAAAATTATTTTTAGTAGAAAAATAATATGAAGTCAGTTTTCTAGCTGTAAAAGCATTTAAATCAGCATTGTTTTCAATAAAACTTTTACTAAATGAGGAGCTATTATTCTCAAATATCATATGTTCTAAGAAATGAGCTGTACCTCTAGGTAAAGTATAATCAGAGTTGTTTACTCTATACATAAAATCACGTCCACCGAAATTAACGTGTAAAGAACAAATTGTTTGGACAAATTTTGGTTTTGGATGTATATAAACAACTAATCCATTGGATAGTGTCTTACAATAGATAGCTTCATCCATTAGAATATCATTTTTCTTCATAATTATTCCTTTGAAGTATAGACATAAGTTGTATCAACTTTAATATTCTTTATTAAATCTACCAACTCTTCTTTTTTAATATCTTCAATGATTTTCATTCGTTTTTCGATATCAAAAGATTGATTATAACGTATATAATCAACAATATTATAAATCATAAGTTTTGTTTGTGAATCAACTGTTGTTTCAAGATGATTAACCAAATTATTCTTAGCTTGATTAAATAATTCGTCATCAATATCACCTTTTTGACAACTTACAAGCTGGTTGTATACCTCATTGATAGCTTTATCAAGATTTACTTTACTGGTTTCAAGATTAACGTAAAATAAGTGATTACCAGGACTGTAGTAAGAATAAACATAATATGATAATTGGAGTTTTTCACGAATATTATAAAACAGTTTAGAGTTTTCAAATCCACCAAAAAGTTCATTAAAAAGACTCATGATTAAAGAATTTCTTTGATTATGAGAAAAGCCTAAATCGTATCCGATATAAACTCTTGTTTGACCTGAAGATGTTTTTTCAACAACATAATTCATTTCAGGACTAGAATTAAACTGCGGTTTAAATTCATATTTTTTTGAAGGATGGATATTTATTCGTTTTAGTTTACTTAAAACTAATTGATCCATTTCATTAAAATCAAAATCTCCACCAATAAACACTTGTAGATGGTCTTCATTAATCATTTTTTCGTAAGTTTTGCTTATAGTTTCATTAGTAACTTGTTTTAAATACCTAGTTTCCGGAAAGTAAGCACTCTTATCACTACAATTTCTTGTATATTGCCTCATAAACTGTTGATAAGTATAAGTGTTCTTATTTAACTTCATACTTAACAATAAGTCTTCTGCTTGTGATAATTTTTCTTTTACAGATTTTTTAGGAATTAAACCCTTATACTTTTTTGGGTTGTATATCATCTCTAGTAAAACATCAAACGCTTTACTAAATATATTATCTTCTTCTAAATACTTATCACTTACACTGTTGATAATAAACATTGAAATATCTAGACTTCCTTCATAATGATAATAATTTACTTTACTCAATCCATATAGATTATCACAAACTGTTTTTAGTTCATCCGTGCTTGGATATTTTTTTGTGCTATCTAAAAGAATTTCTGATAAGAAATTCTTTTCATTAAAGGTTTCAGGATTCATTTCATTTGTATAAACAAAAAAAACTTCAATTGTCTTGAATTTTTTTATTGGTATATAATACAAATTTAATCCTAGTATATTTCTTTTGATAATTCCCAAATACTCACCTCAAAAAAAAGGTTTTAAAAAACCTTTTTATTTTGCCATTTCTAAGGCTATCTTCATCATATTGGTGAAAGCTGTTTGTCTTTCTTCTGGAGTAGTTGATTCGCTTGTTACAAGTGAATCAGATACAGTAAGTAAACAAGCTGCATTCTTATTAGTAACAGACGCATTATGGAATAAAGCAAATGATTCCATTTCAACTCCTAGTAGATTTTTATCTTGTGCAACTTTTAGTATTTCTTCTGGATATTGACGGTAGAATACATCACTTGAATGTATTTTTCCTTTTATTACTGGTATATTAATATTATTTGCTATTTTCTCTAATTTTTCATTAATAGTTTTTGAAGCAGGTAATGTATCTTTATCACATTTACCTTGTACATATGCAAAACTAGATTCAGAATATGCTTCTGTAACAAGGATTGTATCATATAGATTTAATTTTTTTGTATAAGCCCCACAAGAACCAATTCTAATGATTGTATCCACGTCAAAAAATTTGAAAAGTTCATAAGAATAGATTCCAATTGACGCCATTCCCATTCCTGAACCCATAACTGATATTTTTCTTCCATTATAGTATCCAGTATAACCAAACATGTTTCTAACAGAATTAAATTGAGTAACATCACTCAAGAATGTGTCTGCTATATATTTAGCTCGCAAAGGATCTCCTGGCATTAATACTACTTTAGCTATATCATTTACTTCCGCGTTAATATGTGGTGTTGACATTATTTTTCTCCTTTTATTCTTCTATTAATTTTTTGGATAACTTCTGGGATATTTATAATCGCAAAACGATACTGAGTCCCCATTAATATGCTTTGAAATAGTTGTGTTTTCTTGTTCTTATCAGCGTAACTTAAACTTATGGAAAAATCTTTGCCATAATCAATAGAGATGCTTTGTTGAGTATCTTTTCTACCTCTTGGTTGATTAAATGCTTCCATATACATTTCATTACCTTTAAAATAGATAGCTGTTTTTTTTAAAAAATAACCTTGAAAATTTTTTTCTAAAACTGGTATATAAAGATCTATTTCTGGATCTTTAGCTATTAGATACGCATAAAACTGTTCCATTAGTTTTATGGAAAAACGAGCAATAAACAAATCCCTAAGTGAACTATAGACAATAGCTAACCCAATAACTATTACTAATGTTACCCAATCTAATATATTAGCTAGTTTAAATATAACTAAGGTAAATGAAACAGTAATTACAAAATAGAATAAAAACCTGACAATACTAAAGCTTTTTATAAGACGTTTAGACTGATCAAAAACTTGAGTTTGTAATGTGCTCATTAGTAACCTGTTCCTTCTTGATTATTCAT
>JBAYZV010000012.1:0-22153 GCA_041672325.1 Candidatus Izemoplasmatales bacterium | reverse complement strand
AACTGAAACAGCTACACAGTATGATATCAAACCTGAGAAGATAATTAAAATACTTAATCCACTAAACAAAGAAAGAGAGTGTTTGAGACATTCATTGATTCCGTCTTTGAAAAATGTTCTTACTTACAATAAAGCTAGACAAATAAATGACATCTTTTTGTTTGAAATTGGAAAAGGCTATTATGAAAGCGGAGAAATAGAAAAATTAGCTATTCTAGTACATGGAAAAATTGATTATTCATTGTGGCAAAAACAAAATAATAGCGTTGATTTTTATTATTTAAAAGGTATTGTTGAAACTTTATTTAAAAATTTAAAAATCAGTAATTATTCATTTAAAGTAAATAAAACGCTTTTATCTAATCTTCATCCGGGAATAAGCGCAACTATACTAATAGATGATGAACCAGTTGGTTTTTTAGGAAAACTACACCCTGAAGAAGAACATAATTTAGGGGTGAAAGACATATTTGTATGTGAAATTGAACTTGCTAGATTATTAGAAATATCATTAAATAGTGACATAAAATATGAAGAAATATCAAAATATCCAAGCATTGAGAGAGATTTAGCAATTTTTATTGATAAGAAAACACAAGCTGATGCAATTATAGATTGTGTTAAAAATGCAAGTAAAAAACTTTTAAATTCAATTAAAATATTTGATGTGTATTATGATAAAACACAAGAGAATAGAGTGTCAATAGCATTGCGATTAGAGTTTTTAAGTAATAATCGTACTTTAGAAACCAAAGAAGTAGATGACCAAGTAGAAAAGATTGTTGAAGCTTTAAGAAGCGAGCTTAATGCAGAATTAAGAAGTTAAATAAATAAAAAAAGTTAGAATGCATGTTTTTGAAGTGCAATTCTAACTTTTTTTGTGAATATATTAAAAATATATACATTATATAATAAAAATATGATGGTTTAAATATGTTTTATCACGATTATATTCCACCGTCATTATTTAAGTGATATAATCTTTTTGTATAAATTATACTAGTTGAGGAGATTTTTATGGAAAAAATAATTAATGTTACAAATCTTCAAAAGAGTTATGGGAATGTAAAAGCTGTAAATGGAATTGATTTTTATGTTGAAAAAGGCAGTCTTTTTGCGTTTTTAGGTCCTAATGGCGCAGGAAAAACTACGACCATTAATATATTATCTACTTTACTTAGTAAGGATGTTGGCGATGTTAATATTGACGGAATTAATCTTGGTGAGAGTGAAGATGCAATCCGTAATTTAATTGGTATTGTATTTCAAGAAGGCGTTTTAGATCCGCTTCTTTCTATCAAAGAAAATTTAGAAACTAGAGGTAGTTTCTATAAAATGTCTAAAGAAGTTCTTAAAGAACGAATTAAACTAGCTTTAGAAGTGACTGGAATAGCTAATATATCAAGCAGAAAATATGGGACTTTGTCTGGCGGCCAAAAAAGAAGAGCTGATATTGCAAGAGCATTGCTACATTCGCCTAAAATACTATTTTTGGATGAACCAACTACTGGGCTAGATCCTCAAACTCGAAAGAATGTTTGGAATACAATCATTCATCTTCAAAAGGAAGAAAACATGACTATATTCTTAACTACTCATTATATGGAGGAAGCTGACAAAGCTGATTATGTTGTAGTTATTGATAACGGCGAAATAGCAGCTAAAGGTACTCCTTCATATTTGAAAGATAATTATTCTAATGATTTATTAGAGATTAAACCAATTAATGAAGAAAAATTAATAAATTATTTAACTTTAAATAATCTTGATTATAGAAAACAGTCTGATGTTTATTCAATAAAATTAAATAATACAATTGAGAGTATTAATATAATCAACAATAATAAAGATAATATTGCATCTTTCCAAGTTCTTAACGGAACTTTAGATGATGCATTCATTAACATTACTGGTAAGGAGATTAGAGAATAATGATTTTACAATTAATTAAGAGAAACCTAAAAATATTTTTTAGAGATAAAGCATCAGTTTTCTTTTCTTTGTTAGGAGTTTTTATCATAATCGGACTTTATGTTATCTTTTTAGGAAAAATGATGATTAATTATACTGACCAAATGGTTGGAATTAATTCGCGTTTTTTAATGACCAGTTGGATTATGGCTGGAGTTATTTCGGTAACAACTATTACTACTTGTAATGGGGCTTTTGGAATTATGGTCGAAGACACAGCTTTAAATAGAATGAATGATTTTAAAGTCTCGCCAATAAAAAGGTGGCAACTAGTATTATCATATGTGCTTTCAGCAATGATTGTTGGTTTTTTAATGAGTTTGTTGACACTAATATTAAGCGAAGTTTATATCTACATAGATGGAGGGACTCTTCTATCTTTTATAGCGTTTATTAAAGTTTTAGCTTTAATAGTGCTTTCTGTATTTTCTAGTTCCTCATTAATTTTTTTAATTATGGCTTTTATCAAAAGTCAAAATGCTTTTGGAACAGCAAGTTCTATTATCGGAACACTCGCGGGCTTTTTAATGGGTATATATATTCCAGTCGGAAATCTTCCAGTAGGGGTTCAAACAGTCATCAAAATCTTTCCGCTATCACATTCTGGAGCTTTAATTAGACAAACTATGATGAGTGAAGCTGTTTCTTTGGAAAATCTACCAGAGGAGTTTAAATTGTTTTTGGGTTTGAATTTTGAAGTTAATGGAGAAATATTATCAAATTGGATACATATTGCTTACCTTTTAGTTAGTGGTGTGGTATTCTATTTATTAGCAATTATTGTGGTTTCAAGAAAAAGGAGTAAATAGTGAATAAACAGTTTTATAATTATGATATAGATTCTTTAAAAGAACTGTTAGTTAATAACGGTTTTAAAGCATTTAACGCTGAACAAATCTATAAATGGGTTTATGAAGCAAATGTTACTGATACAAATAAAATGACAAATATTTCTAAAGAATTAAAGGCTTTTATAAAAAATAATTTCACCTTTGATTTATTAGAACTTGTAAAACATCAAACGTCCAAAACAGGAACAAATAAGTACTTATTTAAACTTCATGATGGAGTGGTTATTGAGTCTGTTTTAATGGAACATGACTACGGTTTAAGTCTTTGTGTAACTTCACAAGCTGGTTGTTCAATGGGATGTAGTTTTTGTGCTTCAGGTTTGATTAATAAACAAAGGGATTTAACTACTGCTGAATTAGTATTACAAGTTATTAGTGTTCAACAGATTCAACAGGTCAAAATTACACATATCGTTGTTATGGGAACAGGGGAACCATTCGATAATTATGATAATGTAATGAATTTTTTGCGTGTAATTAATTATAAAAATGGTCTACAAATAGGTTCAAGACATATAACTGTTTCAACCTGTGGTATTATTCCGAGAATTTATGATTTTGCACAAGAGGAAATAAAAGCAAATTTAGCTATAAGTTTACATGCGCCAAATAACGATTTAAGAAATAAAATTATGAAAATTAATCGCGTCTATCCTTTAGCTGAAGTAATTGAGGCTTCTAAGGACTATTTTGAAGTGACTAAAAGAAGAATAACTTTTGAATATATATTACTTAAGGGTGTCAATGATGAAATAGAACATGCTAATCAATTAAGTGATTTGATTAGAGGTATAAACTGTTACGTAAACTTGATTCCTTATAACCCAGTAAACGAATTTGGATATGAGAAAACAGATGAAAAAAGAGCTGATAAATTCTATCAACAATTAGTTAAACGTGGAATTAATGTAACGTTAAGAAAAGAGATGGGTTCTGATATTGATGCAGCTTGTGGACAGCTAAGATTAAATAACCTGGAGTAACTACTAAAAACATTGACTACTCAGGTATATTTTGATAAAATACTAGTATTGATTTAAAAAAGGTGAGTGAAAAAATGGTAATAAAGAAAATTAAAAAAATCGCACTTCTAACAGGAGGCGGAGATTGTTCAGGCTTAAATGCTGTAATTAGGGCTGTTGTAAAATCGGCAATACTAAAATACAATTATGAAGTTATTGGTTTTATGGGCGGGTATCACGGCTTATTAGTTGATGATTATATAAAAATGGATTTAAAGAATGTAGCGGGAATTTTCCATCAAGGTGGAACAATCCTCAAAATGAGCAGTAAGGATAACTTGTTTAACTTTAAAACTGTTGATGAAAAAGGGAAAGTAATTTTCAAGGATGTAACCGATATTGCAGTTGAAAACTTAAAGAAACATAATGTTGATGCATTAATAATTATTGGTGGTGACGGAACATTAACTTCAGCTAGAGATTTTGCTAGAAAAGGAGTAAATGTTATAGGTATTCCAAAGACTATTGACAATGATGTTCCTGCAACCGAAATTACATTTGGTTATAGAACAGCTCTTGATCATATTATGTTAAGTCTTGATGCCTTACATACAACTGCCTATTCTCATGATAGAATAATGATTTTAGAAGTTATGGGAAGAAATGCTGGGTGGTTAGCTTTAGAAGGCGGAATTGCTGGGTCAGCTGATGTCATTTTAATTCCAGAGATTCCTTATGATGTTAACTCTGTAGCAAAAACAGTTTTTGAACGCTATGATAGAGGATCAAAATTCACTATTATTTGTGTTTCTGAGGGAGCGAAACCACTTGATGGGGATGTTACTATCAAGAAGATTGATAAAGACAGTCCGGATTCAGTTAAACTAGGTGGCGTAGGTGAAATTTTAGCTGCACAACTAGAAAAAATTGTAAAACCGGTAACTGGACAAGATATTAGAGTAACAACACTTGGATATATTCAAAGAGGTGGAGTTACAAACACATTTGATAGAGTTTTAGGTACAAAATACGGTTCTTATGCTGTTGATATGATAGCTAATAATGAATTCGGTAGAATGGTAGTGATTAGAAATAATCATATGGATTCTGTAAGATTAGAAGAAGTTGTTGGAGCCGGCAAGACAGGTCAAACAAGTTCTGGTGGAGCTAGAATTGTTAATCCACATGGAGATTTAGTTAGTGCAGCTAGAGATATAGGCATAACATTTGGAGATTAATTTTTTTAGGAGGATATTATGGAGTTAAAAGGAAGTAAAACTGAGAAGAACTTACTAGAAGCTTTTTCTGGAGAATCAATGGCTAGAAATAAATATACTTTTTATGCTGCAAAAGCAAGAGAAGAAGGATATGTTGAAATAGCTGAATACTTTGAAGAAACAGCTGTGAATGAAAGAGAACATGCTAAAATTTGGTTCAAACTGCTACATGATGGTGACATTCCAACAACTGATATCAATTTACAAGATGGTGTGAATGGAGAACATTATGAATGGACGGATATGTATAAAGGTTTTGCAGAAACAGCCAAAGAAGAGGGATTCAAAAAAATTGCTTTTTTATTCGAAAAAGTAGCGGAAATTGAAAAGCGGCATGAAGAAAGATACCAAGCTTTATTAGAAAGACTAAAGAATGATGAAGCCTTTATGTCTGATAATGAGTCAGAAATATGGATTTGTACAAATTGTGGTCATTTACATTTCGGAAAAAAAGCACCTAAAATTTGTCCTGTTTGTGACTATCCTCAAGCATATTTTAAAAGATATCTTAAATAGTTTGAATTTAAAAGAAGGCGTTGCCTTCTTTTTTTTTTTTATAATTCTCTATTATAATTTTCGTGATATAATATAAGTAAGATTTTAGATAGGTGATATAATTGGAAAAAGAAGGAAGAATTATAAAGTTAATAGGTGGACTATACACTGTAATTGATGGCGAAAAGAACAAATATGTTTTAAAGCCTTTAGGAATTTTTAGGCATAAAAACATCCAGCCTAAGGTTGGAGATTTCGTTATATTTAATGAAGATTCAATCATTGACATTAAGGAAAGATTTAATGATTTGTATCGTCCTATGATAGCTAATGTTGATCAGGTTTTACTTATTAATTCTGCTAAAAAACCGGATTTTAGTTTTCTTTTACTTGATATGTTTTTAACTTTAATTGAATCTAATGGGATTAAACCAATTATAATAATTACTAAAATTGATTTACTTGAAAAGGGCGAATTAGAGACTTTAAAAGCTAAAATAAATTATTACGAAAAATTTTATTCTGTTATATATTTCAGCGCAAAAACAGAAATAGGAAAAGATGAAATTCTAAAGATTACAAAAGACAAGGTTAATGTATTATCTGGTCAAACAGGTGCTGGAAAATCATCCTTATTAAATGTAATCAATCCAGATTTACATATTGAAACAAATGAGATTAGTGAAGCATTAGGTAGAGGAAAACATACAACCAGACATGTAGAATTAATTGTTTTTGGCGATGGGTATATAGCTGATACTCCTGGGTTTTCAAAATTGGAATTTATTGATTATCAAGCTGATCAAATCAAATACTATTTTCCAGATTTCTTTAAACTTAGCTCTAAATGCAAGTTTCATGAATGCACACACATTCATGAACCTGGATGTGCTGTTATAGAAGCTGTTAATTCTAATGAGATTTTAAAAGAAAGATATGATGATTATAGAATTATATATAATGAGATTAAATCAAAAAAAAGAGTATATAGGAGGGATTTAAAATGATTTGTTCACCATCATTCTTGAGTTCAGATTTTAATATATTGAAAGAGGAAATACTTTCGATTAGTAAAGCTAGATGGCTTCATTTTGATGTTATGGATGGAAAATTTGTTGAGAACAAAACCTATGATTACAAATTAATAAGTGAAGTTAAAACATACAGTAATCAATTTTTTGATGTTCATTTAATGATTGAAAAACCTGAAGAATATTTAACCGAGTATATAAAAGCAGGGGCTGACTTAATTACGTTTCATCTTGAGGCTACAGATAAACCCTTGGAATTAATTAAGATCATTAAGGAACATAATGTTTTAGCGGGAATATCAATTAAACCAAATACAAGCGTTAATGAATTAGACAGTTTGTTGCCATATTTAGATTTGGTTTTAGTTATGAGTGTAGAACCAGGTAAGGGAGGACAAAAATTTATCCCTGAATCAGTAGATAGAATATTATATTTAGATAGATTAAAGCGAGAATTTAAATACAAATACTTGATTGAAGTAGACGGTGGTATTAACATAAATACTGCGAAAACAGTAAGGTTAGCTGGATGCGATGTAATTGTTGTTGGATCATATTTATTCAATCAAGCTAATCGTAATGAACTAATTGAGGCTCTAGAAAATGTATAAGAAAGTTAAAATATTTTGCGGGCCTAATACCTACAATTTTAAGTCGCTTTATTTTGAAGAGGCAAACGAGTTTTTAGTAGGAGTAGACTCTGGGCTTGAGTATCTATTAACAATTGGTAAAAATGTGGATTTAGCTATAGGAGACTTCGATTCAATTAATCCTGAAATATTTAGTCAAATGAAAAATAAGTGTAAAAAAATCATTAATTTGGATAAAGATAAGAATATGACTGATTTAGCTTTTGCTCTTGATTACATTTATAATAACATGGGCTATGATGAAGTAGAAATATATGGTGGTATAAGCGGGAGAGTTGATCATTTTTTAGCGAATTTAAATTTGATAGCTAAATATGATTTTTCGATTAGAGATGATAGACATTATATTTATCTTCTAAAAAAAGGAAAACATGAAGTGAAAAATTTTAAATAATACGTTTCATTTTTTGCGATAGAAGATGTTTATGGATTAACGCTAAAAGGATTTAAATTCAATTTAGATAATTATAATCTAGGCACTAATGATTCTTTATGTGTTTCTAATGAAGGAAGTGGATTAGTAGAGTTCACAAAAGGGAAATTATTAGTAGTTATTAGTGATGATCGAGATTAGTAACAAAAATCTATAAACAACATTATTTGGAGGACTATTATATGAAAAAATTTTTTATATTTATATCTATATTATTATTAAATGTTTTGCTAGTTGGATGTTCAAGTTTGTTCCCTTCTGGCGTTAATACAACAAGAGAATTCTTAACTAGAACTCCGGCTATAACAACAACGAACTTTTCAATCGATGAAGAAAAGGTAATTTCTGATCTTTATAAGAAAATATATGACTCATTATATGATGAGGTGAAGCAACAAGTAATAGACGATATAGCTGAGGAAAGATTTGAACAGCTTTACAGTTCTGTTATTGTGACACTTCTTGAAGAGATAGATGCAGGGAACATAAATGTCTCAGCGGCTTCAGTCATTGATATGATTTTAGCTATTGAAGCTAATCAAGCAAATTCTGTTTTAGGAGTTAGAAATTTAAATCAGAATAATGTAGTACAAGCCGTGGGATCTGGAGTCATTTATAAGAAAGATGGTAATAGATACTATGTTTTAACTAATAACCATGTGGTTGAGGACGGAACGAGCTTTACGGTGGCTTTTGAAGATGGTAAAGAGATAGTGGCTACATTGCGTGGCGTGGATGAATTAGTTGATTTAGCCGTTTTATATTTTGAATCTTCAGATAGTTTTCCAGTTGCTAAGTTTGGAGATTCAAGTAAGATAAAAAAAGGTGAATTAGTTATTGCGGTTGGTCACCCTTCGGGATTTGACTATTTCGGTTCAATGACTATGGGAATAATTTCTGGGTTGAACAGATATTTTGATATTGATAATGACGATGTTAAAGATATGTTCGTTGGCTATATCCAGCATGATGCGGCAATTAATTCTGGTAATAGTGGTGGAGCATTGTTTAATTTAGCTGGAGAGTTGATTGGAGTTAATGTTATAAAACTAACCTCAGTTGATATTGAAGGAATGGGTTTTGCAATTCCTTCTAATTTAGTTAGTGCAATTGTAAACGACATTGAATTATACGGATATTCTATACAAAAACCAGTTTTAGGAATTCGATTTGTTGATATAAAATCTAATGAAGCTTATTTTATTACGAATAACATTATTCTCCCAGAGGGGTTAACTGAAGGATTCTATATTATAGAGGTTGAAGTTGGGAAAACAATGGAAGACTATCTTCTGCCAGGGGATATAGTTATTCAAATAGGAAGTGTTGTGATTGGGTCAACAACCCAATTTGTTGAGGAATTTTCGGTATATAGAGTTGGAGACCTTATAGATGTTGTTGTTATAAGAAACGGTGAAACAATCGAAATAAAAGATATTGAATTAAAGGCAGCTAAATAATGAAAAAGTTATTAATATTAGTAGTTTCTGTATTGGCTGTTTTTACTGCTATCTATACCGTTTCAGGCCTAGAAACTACATCTACTGTAACAACCAATGATTATACCCAATTTGATACAACTCAAGGAAATCTTGGCTATTTTACTGATTATAATGAATATTTATCAAGCTTATATGCTCAAGTTTATGACGATATATATGAAGATATTTATAACGAAATCATGTTAGATATAGATGCTGAGTTTTATGAAGAAATCTATTCTTTAGTAGAAAGTAAAACTGATGAATTTCTAAATAGTGAAGAAATTTCTGTTTATATTGATGATTTTCAACAGGCAATATATAATACTGTAAATGTTGCGAAAAACTCTGTATATGCGATTATAAGCTACTTAGGAACCGAAGCTAAAGGCATTGGGTCAGGTGTGGTATATAAATATAATCAAGATACAAATGAGTATTTCTTGATTACTAATTATCATGTTGTTGAAGAAGGAAACAATTTTTCAATTGTTTTTTCTGATGAAAGTGAATACGTAGGAACTTTAATTGGTTTTGATACTGAAGTTGATATTGCTATTCTAAAATTTTCAGCTGAAGATAAGACTAACATTACCGTTTCAACTCTTGGGGATTCTCAGAATTTAACAAAGGGATCTTTTTTGGTAGCTGCTGGTAATCCTCGAGGACTTGATTTTTATGGGTCAGTTAACTTAGGCATTATATCTGGCTTAAACAGAAAAATTGACAGTAATCAATATGTTGATTATATTCAACATGATTCAGCTATAAATCCCGGAAATAGCGGTGGACCTGCTTATAATTTTAATGGGGAAGTCATCGGTATAAATGTTGCTAAATTCGCAAATACTGAAATCGAAGGAATGGGTTTTGCTATACCAATAAATTTAGTAAAAAGAATTATTGAAAGAATAGAAAATAATGATTGGTTATATGACACTATTATGCCTAGATTAGGGGCTAATTATTATGATGTTGTTGAGTATCTGGATAATGGATTTGTTTCTCTCACAAACTTAACTATTAACGGTAATTTGATTACTGAGCCACTTACATTAGCTCTTCCTAGTAGTATAAATAATGGGTTTATAGTTTCGAAAATTTTAGATAGTTCAACATTGTCTTCATCGGCTATTAAAAGTGGAGATTTAGTTGTTAAAATTGATGATTTTACAATAATAGATAACCAGTCTTATTACGATTATATGTATGCTAATCATGAAGCTGGCGATGTAGTAGTTATTTACTATTATGAATTGAATCATGATAATTTAGAATATAATTCGACGCTAAAAAGTATAGAAGTTACTTTAAAATAAAAAGAAAAAAGCAGATATAATCTGCTTTTCCTTTTGTATTCGGTTAAAAATTAAGCTCTTTGTACTTTACCGGACTTTAATGCTCTAGCAGAAACGTATACTCGTTTTACTTGACCATCTTCGTCAATAATTCTTACTTTTTGCAGGTTAGCTTTCCATTGTTTTTTTGTAGCGTGCAAAGAATGCGAACGGTTGTTACCAGTCATAAATTTTTTACCTGTTACACTGCATACTCTAGGCATGATATCACTCCGTTTCTGTTAAGATTTCAGCATTACTATTTTATCATATATACATAAAAATGCAAGAAAAATATTATTAATTTTGAGAAAGCGTTGAGTATATTCAAAATTATTGCTTTTTTAAGTACTGTGTGTTATAATGCTATTGCTTTTTTTCGAGAATTAAAACTAGTCTATCAAGAAAAATCTACTTAAATTAAAGGAGTTTTTGAAAATGTCTATAAACCAAATTGATGGCAAATTATTTAGAGATTTAGTAATAAATGGTAGTGTAAAATTAAGAAATAATATGAATAGAATAAATGATTTAAATGTTTTTCCAGTTCCAGATGGCGATACAGGTTCTAATATGTCTGCGACGATGTCTGCTGGAGCAAATGCAATAAGAAATAGCGAAGAAACATCCATAGGGAAAGTTGCTAAGGCTTTAGCTAGAGGCATGTTAATGGGTGCTAGAGGAAACAGCGGCGTTATTTTATCACAGTTATTTAGCGGTATTGCTAAAGGTTTAGTTGATATCGATATAGTTAACGTGGAAGATTTCTCATTTGCTCTTAGAAGTGGGGTTGAACAAGCTTATTCAGCTGTTATTCACCCTGTTGAAGGAACAATGCTAACAGTATCACGTGAAGGCGCTGATGAAGCGATTTCTGTGTATGGCGATGTTGATGATTTTGAAGAATTATTTGATTTATATATTAAAGAACTATATAAATCACTTGAGAATACACCTGAATTACTTCCTGTATTAAAAGAAGTAGGAGTTGTGGATTCAGGTGGTGCGGGATTTATTGAAATTATTGAAGGCATGAGAGATGCTATGCTTGGCAAGTTTTATGAAGATAAACAAGAACCTACTAATGATTATAAAGTTGATTTAACTAATTACAAGCATCAAGAAGGCGAAGATTTTGGATATTGTACAGAATTTATTATGCAAATTGAAAAGATGACAGAGTTTTCACAAAAGGAATTTACGGAAATGATATCACCTTTAGGTAATTCACTTGTAGTGGTACAAGATGAGAATATTCTAAAAGTTCATATCCATACGCAAACACCTGGTGATGCATTAAATTTAGCTCAACATTTTGGATTTTTTGTAAATCTTAAGATAGAAAATATGAATTTACAACATACTGAAGTATTGATTCACCAAGAAGTTGAAAATCAAGACCAATGTGGTTGTGGGCATGATCATAGTTTATCTGTTGCTCCTAAAATTAAGAAAAAATATGCAATTGTTGCTGTTGTTAATGGGAAGGGCTTGAAGGATACATTTATAGAAATGGGTTGTGATTATATAATTGATGGTGGTCAAACAATGAATCCATCTGTTGAAGACTTTATAAAAGCAGTAGAATCTATAAATGCTGATCATATTATTATAATACCAAACAATAAGAATGTTATGCTTTCTGCTGAAACTGCAAGAGATATGATTGAAGATAAAGACGTATATGTTTTAAAAGCAAAAACTGTAGCACAAGGATATTCTGCTTTAACAATGTTTGATGCTACACAAGAAATCGATATGAACATTGAAGAAATGAATGAATATTTAAATAAGGTTAAAACTGGAGAAGTTACTTTTGCGATTAGAGATTCTAAAAATAACGGAATAGAAATTAAGAAAGATGACTTTATGGGTATTTTTGATGGCCAAATTATTAACACTAACCCTAATCGATTAATTGTTGTTAAGGACTTAATATCAAGAATGGCCGATGAGACTTCAGAAATTATGACTATAATGTATGGAAAAGATGTTGAGCAAACAGAAGTCGATGATTTAGTTGATTTCATAAATGAAGAGTATGGTCTTGAAGTTGATATAATTAATGGTGGTCAAGAAATATATTCGTATATAATTTCAGTAGAATAATTTATCAAAGGGGTATTGTTAGATACTCCTTTTTTTTATATAATAAAATCAAACAAATTAAGAGGGTACTATGGAATTAAAAGATGTTTCTGAAATTGGAAAAGTTACATTAGAAAAACTTAATAAATATAATATAAACAGTGTCGATGACTTGCTTTTTAGTTTTCCAACTAAATATCAAATTAATTCTTTAGATAGCAGAGAAGATATAGTTTTAGATAAAACATTGACTTTAAAAGTTGAGGTTATAAATAAACCAAAACTCTATTATATACGCAAAAAACTTACGAAATTATCAATAAATGTTCTAATAGGTAATTTGAAATTTATAGTGGTTATATTTAACAGAGAGTTTTTATCTGGGTCAATTCACCCGGCAAATAAAATTGTTATAACCGGAAAATTTCTAAAAAATTTTAATACATTTTCTGCTAGTAATATAGTGCTTTTTGATAATTTCAAAGAAGGCATAATCCCTATATATAATATAAAAGATATATCAGAGCATAGAATAAGAACATCGATAAGAAATATACTAAATGAATCATATAAATTGACAGATATTTTACCAGAGTATATCATTAGTAAGCATGGCTTTAAAAACATTAACCAAATAATCAAGATAATTCATATTCCAGAAAAAATTACCGATGTAATAGAAGCAAAAAGAAGAATGGCTTATGAAGAGTTCTTGCTTTTTGCAATCCGAGTTGAAGCAATAAAGAAACTCAATCAGAGGTTAATTACACCAGTAAAGCATTATGATATTGAACAAGTAAGAAGATTTATAGCATCATTACCTTTTGAATTAACAGATGATCAAAAAAATGTAACAAATGAAATATTTAAAGATTTTAAGAAGAATACAAGAATGAATAGATTGTTACAAGGGGATGTTGGTTCAGGTAAAACAATCATTTCTATCATTAGTTCACTTGCGGTTGTTTCGGCGAAATATCAAGTCGCTGTATTAGCGCCAACGCTTGTATTAGCTAAACAACATCTTAATACATTCACTAGTTACTTAAATAGTTTTGGATTAAGAATAGAGCTTTTGACTAGTGAAATAATTGGGCAGAAAAGAGATATGCTTCTTGAAGACATTAAAAAAAGTGAGATAGATATTGTAATAGGTACGCATAGTTTATTACAAGAAGGAGTTATTTTCAATAATTTAGGGTTTGTGGTAATTGATGAACAACAACGTTTTGGTGTAGAACAAAGAAAAATAATTAGAGAAAAAGGAGTGTATCCTGACGTTTTAATGATGAGTGCAACACCGATACCAAGAACTCTAGCAATATCGATATTTGAAAACACTGATGTGTCTGTTATTAAGCAAAAACCTAGTAACAGAAAACTAATTAAGACAGAAATAATTGATTTTGAAAATATTGAATCTGCCTTTAAAACAATTGATAAAGAACTAACAAAGAATAGACAGGTTTATGTGATTTGTCCTTTAATTGAAAGTGTTGAAAACAAAAATCAAATATCTATAGATGAAGCTGAAAGAATAATATCTAGAAGATTTAAAACCGCTAAAACAACTATATTACATGGCAAAATGTCAGACCAAGAAAAAACTGATATTATTATGAAATTTGGTGCGAACCAAATAAATATTCTTATATCTACAACAGTCGTAGAAGTTGGTGTGAACATTGAAAATGCTTCAACCATGATTATATTAAACGCCAATGTGTTTGGATTAGCTCAACTACATCAACTAAGAGGTAGAATTGGCAGAAATGACTATGATGCTTATTGTTACCTGGTTGTAGATGATTATGTTAAAGAGAAAGATAGATTGGACGTTTTAGAGAAAACGAATGATGGATTTAAGATTAGTGAACATGATTTATTATTAAGGGGTCCTGGTGAAGTGTTTGGTTTTGCACAATCGGGCATACCGAATTTTCGCTATGCAAATTTAATTAGTGATGAAGTGTTAAGAAAACTAGCATTTGATGATGCTAAAACAGTTATAACAACTTCGGATATAGTATCAAAAAAACTTGTAAACAAGGTTTTAAAAACAATTGAATCTTATAATTTAGATTAATATATGATATAATTTTTAGACAGAGGTGTTAACGATGATTAAAATTGGTGTAGATGCAATGGGCGGAGACTACGCTCCAAAAGAACAAATACTTGGGTCAATGATGGCTATAAAAAAAATACCAGATATAGAAATTAATCTTTATGGTGATAAAGATGTTATTTCACAATACCTCACTGATTCAACAAGAATAAATGTAATAGATGCAAAGTACGCAATACCAATGGGAGAAAAGAATCCTATTCAAGCTATAAAAACACATAAAGATTCTTCAATGGTGGTTGCTTTATCTAGTTTGAGAACAGACGAAAATGATGCAGTTGTATCAAGTGGGGCAACTCAAGCTTTAATAGCTGGTGCCCATATTTTGGTAAGAAGAATGAAAGGGTTTAAAAGGACAGCTATAGCTCCTCTTTTGCCTCGTATAGATGGTGGTCATACAATATTGCTTGACGCCGGAGCTAACTTGAGCATCAAACCGGAATATATGTTGCAACAAGCATACTTTGCGAAAATATATGCGCAGAAAATACTTAGTATTCCTGATCCAAAAGTGGGGTTAATTAACATTGGTACTGAAGATGGTAAAGGAAGAGAGTTTGATCAAGAAGTTTTTGAATTGTTCAAAAACACTGAACTGTTTACTTTTTATGGAAATGTTGAACCTAAAGTCGTCTTTGATCCGCCTTGCGATATTCTTATTAGCGATGGATTTACCGCTAACATTGTAATGAAATCTGTAGAAGGTGCCGCTAAGGGAATTGGGAAATTATTGAAAAAGAATTTAAAAAGTAGTTTTTTAGGAAAGATTGCAGCTTTGCTAGCTCGTAAGAATTTATCAAACTTCAAAAAAGAAGTGTCAGCTGAAGAAATTGGCGGAGCTGTTATTTTTGGTCTTTATAAACCGGTTATAAAAGCACAAGGCGCTTCTAAGGAATATGGTTTTTATAATGGAATTCGTCAAGCAGCTAATGTTGTTAGAGAAAGAGTTTTTGAAACTGTAAAAGAATATATTGATTCTCAAAAGGAATTAGAAGATGAGTAAAAATATAAAAGAATTAGAAATGATGTTTGATTTAAAGTTTAAAAATTATCAACTATTAGAAAGAGCATTAACCCATTCTTCATACGCCAATGAAAACGGATGTCTTAGCAATGAAAGATTAGAGTTTATTGGCGATGCTGTTATTGATTTAATTGTTGGTAAATTTTTCTATGATAATATCCCAGAATCTGAAGGGATATTAACAAAAAAGAGAGCACAAGAAGTGTGTGAAGATGCTTTATATAATTACGCAAAGTCTTTTAATTTAGGTGATTATCTTATGTTAGGTAAAGGTGAAGAGCAATCTGGAGGAAGAGAGAAACCAGCTCTTTTAGCAGATGCTTTTGAAGCTTTTGTTGGTGCTATTTATGTTGACAGTGGTCTGAAAGAGGTATATAAAGTAACTGAAAAAGTTGTTTTTCCAGTTATAATAAATAACTTACATAAAGAAGATAATGATTATAAAAGCAAATTACAAGAGTTGCTACAATCAGATAAAAGAAGTTTGAAATATGAAATAATATCAGAGTCTGGACCTCCACATGATAGAGTATTTGTAGCTAGAGTCTATATGGATGAAAGTATTATAATGGGCGAAGGTAAAGGCAAAAGTAAAAAGGAATCAGAACAAAATGCAGCTTTTGCTACTTTACAAAAATTGGCTAATAATAAGGAAAAGTAGGTTATTCTATGGAAGTATTAATCTTAAAAAAGATGATTAGTGAAGGGATTGTTGATTTTGATAAGCTCTTAAAGAAAACATATAAAGATTTAGGTTTAACTGAGTTAGAAGCTTTTTTATTAATGGAACTAAACAATCTGAAAAATAAAGATATCCATTTTGTTACTCCAAAAATATTGACAAAGAAACTGACGATTAAAGAAGAAGAAGCTATATCATTAATGGATGGTTTAATGCAAAAAAAATATCTTAATTTCGTATTAGTTAAGAGCGAAAATGGTAAGCAGAAGGAAAGTTTTGACATTGATTCAACATATCGTAGGATTTTAGAGTACTATCAAACTAAAATTCTTGATGAAATGATGACTTCTGAAAATGAATATGACACTTTGGAAGATGAAATAGTCGAATTGCTTGAAAAAAACTTTCAAAAACAAATTAAACCATTAGAAGTTGAAATAGTTACAAAATGGATTCATGAGTTTAAGTATACTAAAGAAGACATAAAAGATGCAGTTTTTACTGCAATTAAAGCAAATAGATATTCTATAAGCTATTTAGATACTGTTTTACTTAAAAAACGCCAAGTTAATCAAGATGTAAAAGTCAAAAAAACCGGCAAGAAGAAATCTCAAGTTTTAAAAGAATTCTTAGAGTCTTGACAAAAAAACAAGTAATTGCTTTAGAAGTTTATGATGAAATAACAAAATTATTCCCGAATGCCGGTTGTGAATTAAATTATAGAAAAAATCATGAGTTACTAATTGCAATTATGTTAAGCGCACAAACTACAGATCAATCAGTAAATAAAGTTACGGAAAATCTATTTAGTAAATATTTAAGTTTAAGTGATTTTGCTAATGCAGATATTAGTACTTTGGAGAATGATATAAAACATTTGGGTTTATATCGTAATAAGGCTAAAAACATTAAAACAATGGCTAATATAGTATTGTCAGAATTTTCAGGAGAAATCCCAAATACTCAGGAAACACTTGAATCATTACCAGGAGTAGGCAGGAAGACAGCGAATGTTTATCTTGCTGAGTGGTATCATATTCCTCGGATTGCTGTTGATACTCATGTTAGTCGGGTATCGATTAGATTAGGATTTGCAAAACTAGGTTCTTCACCTAAAAAAATCGAAGACAATTTAATGAAACTATACCCAAAGCAATCATGGATATCATTACATCATAAATTTATTTTTTTTGGAAGATATTTTTGTACTGCAAGAAAGCCAAATTGCAAAAATTGTCCGATTATTCAACATTGTAAAAAGCCAGAACTATAAATGTTCTGGCTTTTTTTATCGCTTTCTAGCGTAAAATGTGTAATCCGTTTTCTGAATAATGAATTTATTCAAATAAAAAATCTTTATTTTTTATAAAATATGATTTATAATTTGTAGTGTTCAAAATTAAACATAAACCAAAAGGAGAATACTATGAATGAGATTTTAATTCGTGAACTAGCTAGAAGAAGGAGTGCTTGTTGTCAATTCTATTATGCAAGCATAGGACAAACGCTTAAGAAAAAGAGATTGGAACTAAAGATGACACAAGAAACGTTGGCAATAGGTATTTGCTCAAATACTTATTTGTCTAAGATTGAAAACAATCAAATTGTTGTTAATCGAGAACACTTATACCTAATAATGGAAAGAATGGGTATGGATATGGAAACCATTAGGTTTCCAGAAGAAATCATTGAATATCTTGAAAAGTCAATAGAATTATTTTTCTATAAAGATATCGAAGCATATAAAGAACTGTTTGAAGAGGTTAGTAAGTATCAGTTTTCCATATTATTACAAATTATTAAATTAGGATACTATACTTTAATTGAAGACTATGAAAATGGGAAGTTAGTATACTCAGAAATTTTCAAGTACTTACAATCACTAGAAGAATTTGGTTTTACTGTTTTTTTAGTGTATGCTAGTATTTTTAATGTAACATTTAATGATTATAAAAATGCAAGATTCATTCTTGAGAGAATTGGGAATCGTATTTATAATGATGAAATGTTATATGGATTAGTAAATTATAGTAGATATTTGGTTTATGGAAATTTGAATCTACAAGTTACAAGTACTGAATCAGGTAATATTGCTTTAAATATATTTAACAAGCATTCTAATATAAAAAGAGTCAATGAGTACTTTTTATGGAGAGATATATTTACAGCTTATGAAGGTGACTATAATGATGAAAATTTCAAACCATGTGTTTTGAAAAACATAGATAATAAAAATATAAATTATTATCTTACGGTTTTAGCATCTTGTAGTGAAGAACCAGAAATTTACTTGAATAATCTAGTAGAAGAAGGTTCTGGATATTTGTTAGGCTTATTTGTAAAGGCTAGACATTATCTAATTAATGATAAACAAGAAGAATTTAAAGAGATTTATAATAAGATAAATACATTGCACTACCAACTAGAATCAAAAATAGATTATGCACATATTTTGAAATTAATGAAAAACAAAGAAGAAACTATGCTTAAGGATTACTTAATTAATTATGTTTTAGATCAAACAATGGCCAAACAAAATATATATTTCACTAAAATCGTTACTGTATCTATTTCGAATATTTTAACCGATAAAAAAAGATATAAAGATGCTTTAATTTATCGAGAAAAATTTGAAGATTTCAAATCAGCGCTTCAATTATCAAAACAAGTATCTATTCTTAAATAATAAGTAACATATATAAATAAAAGTCATACTTAGAAGAAAAGAGTCCGTTAAAGTGGGCTATTCAATCTATGTATGACTTTTCGATTTTTATAACAAATCAGTAATTTTTTTTGCTAGATTCAAATAAATAATACCAGGCATATCCGTTTCATCACAAATTATCTTGTTGTATTTTGTTATTGGAAGTGTTGCTAAAAGTTCAACTAAAAGTTCATCAGCAACTCTTTTTCCGCCATCCTTGCCAAATATGTAATGGAACTCATTGTTAACTTCGTAGTAAGACATGTTTTCGATTACTCCGATAACATCTTGTGATAAATCTCTTGCAGCGTATCCAGCTTTTATAGCGATATGAGCGGCACTTTCTTGAGGTGTAGTTACGATTACCATTTTTGCATCTTCACTAAAATTCTTGAGATCCATCATTATATCTCCAGTTCCTGGTGGTAGATCAACTAAGAAGTAATCAATATCCTCGTTCCATAGAGTGTCTTCAAAAAATAACTTTAATACTTTCCCTAACATAGGGCCTCTAAGCATTAATGCTCTTTTTTCGTCAACTAGATACTCAGTTGAAACCATTTGAATTCCATCCTTTTCAAAAGGATAGATTTTGCCGTTTTCATCACCCATCAATCTGTGATTTGTTGCATTAAATATTTTCGGCATATTCGCCCCATATACATCTGCGTCAATAATACCTACTTTTTTTCCTAAACGAGTTAATGCATAGGCTAAATTTGCTGTAACAGTTGATTTTCCAACACCACCCTTACCTGAGGCTATTAGTAATGTTTTAGAGCTTTTATTTCTTAATTTTCTTTTTGTGAATTCGATTTTAACACCGGAATATCCCAAATCTAATTTTACAATTTTAGCAACATCTCTTGTAATTTGTTTAGTTGTGTTAGGTTCTTTATCTCCAACTTCAATAATCATAATTACTGCGTTATTTTCATCAATTCCAACATGCTTAATACTGTCATTATCTTTTAGTTTTTGATTGATACTTGGATCAATCACTTCATTTACTTTGTTTTTAATTAGTTCAATTTTATCCATCAAATTACTCCTTTACTTTTGTCCTGTTTAATTATAACTCATTTTCATAGTTTTTGAAACAGATTTGATTTTTGATGCACGAAAACCGTGTATATTTTTCTTGACAATTAATATATAAAAAAGTATAATTGATGTGCTGTGATGAGGTGATGAAATTGAAATGGACAATTCATGAACTTATTAAAAAAGCGAAAAATGATAATTTAATAGAAGAAAAAATTGATTTAAGAAGTTTCTTGAAAACTGAGTATGAAGATTTAGTTGACATCCGTGATACCTTTGTTTTTGGCGAATACGATTATTACTATGATGAAAATGTATTTGTTTTTAATTTACATATTAATACTACATTAATCATGTTGTGCTCAATTACGTTAAAAGAAATACCGGTTAAATTAGATTTTGAAACACAACTTAATTTTTCTGTTAATTATATTGATGATAATACTCATATTATCGAAGGAATTACAATTGACTTAAACCCTTATATTTTCGCTGAAATTCTTATAGAAAAACCTATGAGAGTCATATCCAAAGGTGCAAAAATTGAATTTGAAGACGAGAATGTAATCTTGACTGAAGAAGAAAAAGAAGAAGACAATCCATTTACAAAATTAAAAAAATAAGGAGGGTATCAACATGGCTGTACCACAAAGAAGAATTAGTAAAACGCAAAAAAGAAAAAGAAGAACACACTTTAAGTTACACGCACCAGCAATGGCTGTATGTCCAAACTGTGGCGAATTGACATTATCACATCAAGTTTGTAAATCTTGTGGATATTACAAAGGAAAATTGGTAATCGAACCAAAACCAGAAAAAGAAGCTGAATAAAAGAAAAGATACGTTGAAATTTCAACGTTTTTCTTTTGCCTTTATGTTATAATGAATTTGGTGATAAATTATGGAAAAACACATACCTGTACTATTAGAAGAAACTATTAATCTAATGAATATTAAACCAGATGGCATATATGTTGATATGACTTTAGGTGGCGGCGGGCACTCAGAGGTCATTTTAGAAAAACTTAAAACGGGAAAACTTTATGGTTTTGATCAAGATATTTTCGCTATTAATAAAACATCGGAAAGATTAAAACGATTTAAGAATTTCTCCGCTATTAATACTAATTTTATAAACGCTAAAGAAACTTTAAAAAATCTTGGCGTAGAAGAAGTTGATGGAATAATCTTTGATTTAGGCGTGTCTTCATTTCAGTTTGATATTCCGGAACGAGGATTCTCATACCGTTATGATGCGCCTTTAGATATGCGTATGGATCAAACCGCTGAACTTGATGCCTACCAAGTAATCAATAACTATAGTTTTGATAGTTTATTAAAAGTATTTTTTGAGTATGGAGAAGAAAAATACTCTAAATTTATAGTCAATAATATTGTAAAGAAAAGACAGATTAAACCTATTAACACGACTTTTGAATTAGTAGATATAATCAAAGAGGCACTTCCTAATAAAGAACTTAATAAAAAGGGACATCCTGCAAAAAAAGTATTTCAAGCATTAAGGATTGAAGTCAATCAAGAATTAGTTATTCTTGAACAAGCACTTAAAAACGCGATAGATCTGCTAAAAGACGGCGGAAGGTTAGCTGTTATTACTTTTCATTCTCTAGAAGATAGAATTTGTAAACTTCTTTTTAAAAATTTATCAACAATTGATATTCCTAAGGGATTAGCGATAATCATTGATGAAAAGCCATTAATTCGTTTAGTGAATAAAAAAGTTATTACCGCAGATGAAAAAGAACTGCAAAACAATAACAGAGCACATAGTGCTAAACTGCGTGTGGTTGAAAAAAATAAAAAATAGTTATTGACATTAAACCTTCGTTTATGATATCATATTTTTGCGTCAATAAGCAGGTGTAGTTCAATGGTAGAACCTCAGCCTTCCAAGCTGATTATGAGGGTTCGATTCCCTTCACCTGCTCCATATTGAAAGCATAGGTTTGATACAATTGTATCAGGCCTTTT